>QNFD01000145.1 GCA_003645435.1 Gammaproteobacteria bacterium
AATCTTGCTGGAAAGATTCATGGCGTGCATGCGCTTCAAGAATATCGTCCCGTGAAAGCTCATGACTAACCCTGCCGGTCAGGGGCTTGAGTCCTTCGACCATACCGCTCTCCCAGTCTATCAGCGTTCCGTAAACGTCAAAAGTGAGTGCTTTAAAATCAGACAACTTCATTTCTTACCACCTCAAGTATATTTGGATTTTGCAAAATTAAAAATCTGCAACCGAGTTTTAATAATAATGCGCTGTTAGCGTAGATGCAGCGCTATTTTAAATAAGAAACGATGCAGGTATGTCAATTAATTGATACTAACGGCATAAAATGCTGCGAGACAACCTCAAAAATCAATGAGAGTTATCGCGCCATTCTGCCGGGTCCAGATTATAGAATGTTTTAAACTGCTGGTATAAATCCGGTAACTTCTGTTTCATTTGTAGCGATTTTTCGAAAAAAGACTCTGTTGCCACGGCAAAGAATTCAGATGGCGATTCCGCACCATATGCATCTATGACCGAGTTGCTATTCCGATTTACCCTGATCTGGAAAGACTCGTATTCCCGGTTGAGCACTTCCGCCCATTCCGCGTAGTGAGAGCTATCTCGAAGCACGGGGAGGCCGTCCATGATTTCGTTTTCCTCGTCGAGTTTATGTGCGAATTCATGTAGCACTACATTATGGCCATCGCTTTGGTTTGACGTACCGCGTAACACGTCCTGCCAGGATAGTACAACCGGACCTCGATGCCATGACTCGCCGGATCTAATGCTGTCTTCGTGAGCTTCTACCGGTCCATCGTACTTAACCGCTTTTGCTACATAGGTATCCGGGTAAATCAGAATTGTGGTAAAGCCTGGAAAGCAACGTTTATCCCGCTTGAGCAAAAGCAGGCATGCCGTCCCAGCAATTGTCACTCGAATTTCGTCGGTGATTGTCAGGCCAGCCAGACCGGTAAATTCTTTTTCGTCGAGGAAAATATTAATACGTCCATGTAGTTCATCACGCAGGTCAGGCGGCAATCGTGAATATAAAGAAACATTTCTTTTGAGTATTGCAACAGAGTCAGGCGGCAATGGCGTCTGGAAAAGATTATTGCGGCGGGATTGGTGGAATTTTCGCAGAATAACCCACAATAATATGGCCGCAACGATTAAACTTAAAATGAATGTGAAAAACATATACGGGAATTATTAATGCGGCGCCGAATGCGATCCGATTATGGTTGGATTTTCATTCTAGCACGTGGTTCGAGGCTGCCATTGATGATAAATAACATACGTGAGAACATAAACGCGTCATTTCGCGGCATACCGCAATATTGATGCGTAGTCAGGCACTAATCGGGGTCCTGTTTTGCCAAACGCGATATTGAATGCAGTAACCGACAAAATATTAGTATTAGTTATCTGAGAACCCAAGTTAATGAATAGATCAAGAATCGATTCCTACCAAAATCATCCCTATTGGTGGGATTCCGGTCCCGACGATCAACCGATCAACCTCGACCGGTTGGCAACACCAGCTAATGAAATTCCGTTGCAGGCTGATTGTGTCGTCGTCGGCGCCGGGTACACCGGTTTATCAGCGGCGCTCACTCTGGCAAGAGCAGGGCGGTCGGTAACCGTGCTGGATGAATCGCAACCCGGATACGGTTGTTCCGGCAGAAATGGCGGTTTGATCGGGCCATCCTTCCATAAGCTTGGCCTGGACGGTCTTAAGGCGAGGCTTGGGGAGACTAAAGCTAATGCGATCATGCGGGAATCGATGGATATACTGTTATGGCTCAAGCAATTTATATCTCATGAAGGCATAGAATGCGGGCTAATCGAGGCGGGTCGTTTCAGGGGGGCGGTCACGCACAAATTCTATGGCGAACTTGCCCGGCAGGCGGAAACCCTGGAAAAAGTGGTCGATCTGGCTTATGAGATGATTCCCGAGTCCGAGCAACGTGGCCATATCGGTAGTGATTTCTATAAGGGCGGTATTGTCTATCATCAGGATGGCCACCTGCATCCCGGGCTCTTCCTGAAAGGTCTCGCGAATCTTGCGCTGGAAGCGGGAGCCAAAATTTTTGCACCTGCCAGGGTAAAACAGATTGAATCAATCGACAACGGATACCGCGTCAAGCTGGAAGAGGCATCTATTCGATGCGGCGAGGTCATGATTGCCACCAATGGCTATACCGACCCGAACTTTCCTTATCTGCGGCGCAGGGTAATTCCACTGCGCTCAGCGATCATCTCAACTGAGCCGCTGTCACCGGACTTGATGCGAGAACTTAGCCCCAGGCAGCATGGTTTTGGAGATACCGGCCGGTTGGTTACCTATTATCGTCCTTCATCTGACGGTACGCGCATGGTCTTTGGCGGGCGCGCATTCAATCAGGCGGACAGGCCGGAAAACTATACCAGGGACCTGCATCGATTGATGACGCGGATATTTCCGCAATTGCGGGAAACCGGCATCAGCCATGCGTGGTCCGGAACCGTGGCCTATACCTTCGATCATGCCCCGCATATCGGGCGAGTACCGGAAGGCGCAATGGCGGGAGCACACTATGCCATGGGTTATTGTGGTTCGGGTGTTGGCCGTGCGACCTGGTTCGGCCGCAAGGCTGCTTTAAAAATACTAGGAGACCCGGAAGGATCAACCCCGCTGGATCATCTCACATTCGAGACCCGTCCATTGTATTCGGGAAATCCCTGGTTTCTGCCTGCTATTCTAAGGTGGCACAATTTGTTAGACCGATTTGGCTACTAGGCAGACTATTAACGTTTTCAGCAGCAGAGTAAGTGGTGAGCAGGGTCTTCTTTTACCAATAACCTTTTACAAACAATTAGTGCACGGGCCCTTTAAATACTCTATAACTTGTTCTTAACTATATAGTTTTACTCTCTTGTAGGAACCATGAACCAAAGTAAATTACATATTTTCTGATGAAGCTGCGAACACTGATCTTTGGTTCCCTGGTACTGGTATCTGTTTTGCCCGTGGGTATTCTTGCGTATTGGGTACAGCAAACGAATATCGACAATGAATTTAACGTGGTTGAAAATCAACACAAGGTCATTGCCAGGAATTTGACTATCGCCCTGGAGCGTTATGCCAAAGACACTCGATCGGCGTTTCGACTTGCCGTTCAAAACTTGCAGAATCCAGGCAAGATAAAAGAACTGGCGCAGCACCTCGGCGAATTACATTTTCGCCATATATGTTCCGTCGATTCCAGTGGGAAAATTCAGAAATATCAATGTGCGTTAATCTGCCCTGCGGACCAACAGTTCCCCAAATCCGTGCTTTTATCGTTAAAAGACACTATCCAGGCGGCAGCGAGTAAGAAGGGAGAAATTCTTTTTAGCAAAATCGTACACAATCCAATTGGAAATCCAGCTATTTACCTGGTTAAAAAGATGGCAAACGGCAACAATGCCATTGGTGAGCTTGAACCCACATATTTCATCAAATTACAAAAGGCAGTTGCATTTGGAATAAAAGGCCATGCAGCGATTGTTGATCAAACCGGTAGAGTAATTGCGCATCCCCTCCCGGGCTGGGTGAAGTCAATGAAAAATTTGTCCGCGGTTTCTGTCGTCCAAAAAATGATAAACGGTGAGAGCGGTGTAACCAGGTTTTACTCTCCCGCGGTAAAAGCCGATATGGTCGCCGGATATAATGTAGTGCCTGGTGTTGGCTGGGGTGTGATGGTTCCGCAGCCTGAATCGGAAATATACTTGTATGCGGACAGTGTTTCAAAAGCAATACTGGCGATTGCCATATTTGGGGTTTTTATAGCCGCTTTGCTCAGTTGGTGGCTATCGGGCATGCTTTCAAAACCAATGCAATTATTATCCAAAGCCGCCTATTCCGTCGCCGAGGGGAATTTATCAACGAGGGTGGTCAGCTTTACAAAACTTGGTCTAAGCGAATTGCTCGAACTTGAAAAATCTTTTAATCAGATGATAGCGAACGTGGTAAGCAAAAATACCGAGCTCGAAAAACTATCTCACGACGCAATTAGATCCAGCAAGTATAAGTCGGAGTTTATATCGTCGATGAACCACGAATTGCGTACACCGATGAATAGTGTTCTGGGGTTTGCGCAGATGCTGGAACTTGGTACCGAGGAACCCCTGAGTGAAGCTCAGAAATCTTCTGTCGAACACATTATCAGGAACGGCAACCACCTGCTGGAATTGATCAACCACATGCTGGATTTCAATAAGATAGAAATAGGCGAACTGCCCATTGACATCGAGGATGTCCAGGCGCGTGAGATAATTGACGCAAGCCTGTATCTAAACCAGGCGCGCGCAAGTCAGGAAGGTATCGAGATTATTGATCAGACTATTGACGAAGATCTTCCCCTGCTGTCGACCGACAGGACCCGTCTGATTCAGGTACTGCTTAATCTACTATCCAACGCTGTCAAATATAACCGCGAGCACGGTAAGGTGACGCTAAGTTGTCAGCGCAAGGCTACTCAAATGTTGCGCATCAGTGTCACCGATACCGGCATGGGTATCCCGTTGGAGAAACAGGAAGAACTTTTTAATCCGTTCGAGCGCCTGGGTCGTGAGTTGGGACAAATCGACGGCACCGGAATCGGACTGAGTATTACCAAAAAAATTATTGAGTTGATGGGCGGGCTTATCGGTTTCGAGAGCCAGCATGGCAAAGGCAGCACCTTCTGGGTCGAAGTCCCCCTCAGCAGAGATCAATCGTTAAACGAAAATACAACTGGCGCCAGGGATACAGCGAGTCAGAAAGCCGGGTCCAAAACCGACAATGCTCCGGCCTGCACGATTCTCTATATTGAAGACAACCCGGAAAACGTGATATTGATGGATGCCATTATCAGTAAGCTCGATAATGTGCGGATGGTAACCGCCTATAACGCAACCCTTGGGTTTGATATCGCCACAAGTAAAAAGCCGGACCTGATACTGATGGATATCAACCTGCCCGGTATGAATGGCATACAGGCTTTGAAACTGCTACTGAGAACAGAGGCAACCAGGGACATTCCCGTCATCGCTATTACTTCGAACAACACGCCGAGAGATATAGATGCGGGCCTGAGGGCCGGGTTTAAGGCTTATATTACGAAGCCGATCAAGGTGCCGGAGTTCATCCGTACGATCAAAAAATTTATCGACGACATTAACAACTCCCAATAGAGGGAACTCTATCCTTTCCGAAAAATAATGTTTATGCTTCCTGTACATCGACCGCAGGGAAAAACCAATGGACACGCGCAATGGTTTTATCGAAACGATAGGCAATACACCGCTGATTCGTTTGCAAGCCGCGTCCGATGCAACCGGTTGTGAGATCCTCGGCAAGGCCGAGTTCATGAACCCGGGTGGTTCCGTCAAAGACCGTGCCGCGTGGTGGATGATTCGCGAGGCCGAGAAAGAAGGCTTGCTGCAGCCAGGCGGCACAGTCGTCGAAGGTACTGCCGGAAACACCGGCATCGGCATCGCCCATATCTGTAACGCACGCGGCTACTCCTGTGTCATCTACATGCCCGACAACCAGTCGTCGGAGAAGGTTGATATTCTCGAGACGCTGGGGGCGGAGGTGCGTGTCGTGCCCACGGTGCCTTATACGAACGAGATGAACTATCAAAAGCAGGCGGGTCGCTATGCCCAATCGTGCGAAGGCGCCCTGTGGGTAAACCAGTTTGATAATACCGCCAATCGACTCGCTCACTACGAGTCGACCGGACCGGAAATTTGGCAACAGACCGAAGCTAAGGTGGACGCTTTCGTATGTTCCGTCGGCACCGGTGGAACAATTGCCGGCGTGTCGAAATACCTCAGGCAACAAAAGCGGGACATCGAGTTTGTGTTGGCGGACTGCATGGGCAGCGCGCTCTACAACTTCGTCACCACAGGCGAAGCGATCATGAGCGAGGGACCAACCATTACGGAAGGGATCGGCAATAGCCGCGTTACCGAAAATCTGGCCGGTACCAAAATCGACTGGGCGCTACAGGTATCCGATCAGGACATGGTCACCATGGTTTATCGATTGTTGCGCGAAGAGGGCTGGTTGTTTGGTTCGAGCACGGGCATCAACGTCTGCGGCGCAATCCAGGTAGCCAGGAAGCTCGGTCCGGGGCACACCATAGTGACGATACTTTGCGATGGCGGCGGCAAGTATCAGTCGCGGCTATACAACAAGGAATGGCTGGCCGAAAAAGGCCTGCACACCAACTAGTCCGTATACAGCACGGAGGCGACACCCACAATGATGCCGATTAAAAAAGATGCGGTTGTCGCTATAATTCAAAAAGCAGACACTTTCTTATTTATCAAAAGATCGGATTATATCAATACCGCTGCTGGATACTGGTGTCCGGTGAGTGGCAGGATCGAGAAAAATGAGACGCAGATTGAGGCCTTAGAGCGAGAAGTAAAAGAAGAGGTCGGCCTCCGAGTTAAAGCGATAAAGAAAATTAACGAAATCCCCTCGCATGATAATCAATTTAAACTGCATTTCTGGACGACTGAAATAATATCGGGTGAAGCTTCCATAACAAGCAATGAGGCAACTGAATTTAAGTGGGTAACCCTGGAACAAATGAAACGACTTCACCCTGTTTTCCGGGAAGATATAGAGGTTATTGAAAAATTGATTAATGACAGTAATTCACTACTGTCTTGAGTAATTCAAGCTTGTTACTAACCCCGATAAAAAATCCACTCGTCATCCCGGACAC
>QNFD01000146.1 GCA_003645435.1 Gammaproteobacteria bacterium
GCCCTACGCCTGCGTGGTAACCGCAGATCGCTGTGTCACGGTGTCGGCCAATATTGACGGCGGCTAACCCTGGCGTCGCTGTTTTGGAGAAAACCTGATTTACACCGACTGGCAGCGTAACAATTACTGGCGTGCGGTAAAGTCGATTATTGGCACCGTAAGTCATGTTGGTATCGAAGCTGACCATATGACAGTCACAGCGCGTGAGACCATGAAAAGTATGCTCGAAGGCATCGAGGCCAAAGACTTAAACGTCGAAATCATGGCCTTGCGAATGATCAAGTCCGCCGAGGAAATTCAACTGATCAAGGGCGGTGCCCGCACTGCAGATATAGGCGGCGCGGCGGTAAAGGCGGCGATTAAGCAGGGAACTCGTGAAATAGACGTCGCCATGGCGGGGCGCGATGCCATGGAACTGGAAATTTCCAGTAGTTTCCCCGACAGCGAGCTGCGCGATAGCTGGGTCTGGTTCCAGGCCGGGTTAAACACCGATGGCGCGCATAACCCGGTGACCACGAAAACATTGCAGATCGGCGATATACTGAGCATGAATACCTTCCCGATGATATCCGGTTATTACACCGCGCTCGAAAGAACCCTTTTCCTCGGCGATCCCGATGCTGATTCGCTGCGCGTATGGCAGGCGAATGTCGATGCCCACGAACTCGGCCTTTCACTGATCAAACCGGGTGCCACCTGTTCGGGGATCTGTGCCGAAATCAATCGGTTTTTCGGCGACCTCGATCTACTCCAGTATCGTTCCTTCGGTTACGGCCATTCCTTCGGCGCACTATCGCATTATTATGGTCGCGAAGCCGGCCTCGAATTGCGTGAAGATATCGATACCGTATTAGAACCAGGCATGGTGGTTTCAATGGAGCCGATGCTGACCCTGCCGCTGGGTACACCGGGTGCGGGTGGATATCGTGAGCATGATATTCTTGTCGTCGGTGAGGATGGTGCCGAGAATATTACCGGTTTCCCGTATGGGCCAGAGTTTAATATTGTTGGTGCATAATGGTAGATTTACCCCCTCTCCCCTCCGGGGAGAGGGTAGGGTGAGGGGGGGGCAGTCTAAAAACATCCCCCTCATCCCAGCCTTCTCCCCCAGAGGGGAGAAGGAGTACTTTAGTGAAGAGAGTGCTATTCCCGAGACCAACATAAAAACTTAAACTCCCCCACCCAAGCGATGTACACTCATCAATTTCCGCAAGCTAAAAATTAACATGCCAGAAAATAGAAACCATGCCGATGTGCGCGCTGCGGTGGCACGCTTATGCGCTGACTTTCCAGGTGAATACTGGCGTGACAAGGATCGTGAGAAAAAGTACCCGGTGGAATTCGTCGATGCACTAACCGAGGGTGGTTATTTATCGGTATTAATTCCCGAGGAATATGGCGGTGCCGGCATGGACATGGGGGCTGCCTGTGCGGTACTCGAGGAAATTCAACGCAGCGGGGGCAATGGCGGCGCCTGTCACGCACAGATGTATACCATGGGCACCCTGCTTCGCCACGGTAGCGACGCACAGAAACAACAGTATCTTCCCGATATAGCATCAGGCAAGTTGCGCCTGCAGGCCTTTGGCGTGACCGAGCCATCAAGCGGTACCGACACCACCCGCATCAGAACCAAAGCCGTACGTGACGGGGATGATTATGTCGTCAGCGGGCAGAAGGTTTTTATTTCACGCGTCGAACATTCGGATTTAATGCTGTTACTGGTTCGTACTACGCCACGCGATGAAGTTGAAAAACGGACCCATGGTATGTCGGTATTACTGGTCGATTTGCGCGATGCTGTTGGCAACGGACTAACCGTTCGGCCGCTCGAAACCATGCTTAATCACGCGACTACGGAACTGTTTTTTGATCAATTGCGGGTACCGGCCAGGAACCTGATCGGCGAAGAGGGTAAGGGTTTTGGTTATATACTCGACGGCATGAATGCCGAACGTATTCTGATTGCGGCTGAATGTATCGGCGATGCGCGCTGGTTCATCGACAGGGCCGGTGCCTATGCGAATGAGCGCGAGGTATTTGGTGCGCCAATCGGTAAGAACCAGGGTATCCAGTTTCCGATTGCGCGTTCATATGTACAGACCGAAGCCGCGGCACTGATGGTGGACAGGGCGAGCGATCTGTTCGATGCCGGCGAAGCCTGTGGTTCACAGGCCAATATGGCAAAACTACTGGCGGCCGATGCTTCCTGGGCGGCGGCCGATATGTGCCTGCAAACCCACGGTGGTTATGGTTTTGCGGTCGAGTACGATATCGAACGCAAGTTTCGCGAAACCCGTTTGTACCAGGTAGCACCGATTTCAACCAATCTCATCCTGTCGAATATTGCCACTCACGTACTCGGCCTGCCCAGGTCCTTTTAATGCTCGATCTTGCCGATATCCTGGTAGTCACGCTGGAACAGGCCGTAGCGGCGCCTTATTGTTCCTGTCGGCTCGCCGATGCGGGCGCGCGCGTGATCAAAATCGAGCGTGAAGAGGGTGATTTCGCGCGCGCTTACGACAGCGTGGTCGATGGTGAATCGGCTTATTTTGTCTGGCTAAATCGAGGCAAAGAGTCGCTGGTTCTGAATATCAAGGATGAAGAAGACGCTGGCCTGATGCATCGAATGCTGGCGCAGGCCGATGTCTTCATTCAAAATCTGGCGCCGGGCGCGGCCGATCGTTCGGGTTTCGGCTCGGGCACATTGCGCAAACTTTATCCGCAACTGGTGTGTTGCAATATTTCGGGTTATGGCGAACAGGGAGAGTATCGTCACATGAAAGCCTACGACCTGCTGGTGCAATGTGAGTCTGGATTGACATCGATCACCGGTACGCCCGATGCACCGGGGCGTGTTGGTGTTTCTATTTGCGACATTAGTTGCGGGCAGCTGGCTTATAGCGCGATTCTGGAAGCACTCATCGTGCGTCAACACAGCGGCGAGGGTTGCGTCGTCGATGTTTCATTGTTCGACAGCATCGCTGAATGGATGGCTGTACCGCTGCTGCATTATGACCATGCCGGAACCATTCAGCCGCGGGTGGGTATCAATCATGCGACCATAAGTCCTTACGGCGCCTACCGTAGTCGGGATAATCTAACCGTGGTCATAGCTATCCAGAACGAGCGAGAATGGGAACGGTTTTGTGCCGATGTTCTTGAGCAACCCGAGTTACCCGATGATGAACGCCTGCATTCAAACCAGGCGCGCGTTAAGAATCGGCAGATGGTTGATCAACTGATTAACGATGTATTTTCGCAAATGGATCTGGAAGCGATTATCATACGTCTCGAGAGGGTCGGCATCGCCTATGGCCGACTGAACGATATTTCCGGCCTTTCTAAGCACCCTCAATTACGAAGAACCCGAGTGCAAACTGAATCGGGTGAAGCCAAAGTCGCCGCCGTCGCAGCGATTCGATCCAACCAGGCTAGCGAAATGAAGACCGTGCCGGCGATAGGTGCGCAGAGCGAATCTATTCGTAAAGAATTTACCTGATTAACTGGAAATATTTAGGAGCATTAAATGGAAACCATAAGCTGGGCAGATTTTGAAAAAGTTGAACTCCGTATCGGTACCATAATTGAAGTCGAAGACT
The DNA here is from genome assembly GCA_003645435.1 of Gammaproteobacteria bacterium. Next base: position 3,603 of record QNFD01000146.1, read on the forward strand.
TCCCCGAAGCGCGTGTACCGGCGTTCAAACTCAGAGTCGATTTTGGTGATGAAATTGGCGTCAAAAAATCGAGCGCGCAAATTACCGACCTGTATAGCAAGGCCGACTTACTGGGTCGCCAGGTATTAGCCGTGGTGAATTTTCCGCCAAAACAAATTGGACCGATGCGTTCCGAATGCCTGGTGACCGGGTTTCATCGGCAGGATGGTGCGGTGGTACTGGCCAGACCGGAAAGCGATGTCCCGAATGGCGCCAGACTAGCCTGAAACTCGGGCAAGTCAAAATTTCCTTAACTATTTATTCTAAAAAAATATGTATCCAATTCTAAAACGCATTTTGATATTTGTAGCGCTCCTGATTACCGGGCTTGTGTTGTATGTTAACTGGTTTAACACGAATGCCGAGCGATATGACGATACCGCCGTGCCATATTTGAACAAAAATTTACCTGTAGTGGCACGATGGAAATTTTCAGAATTTGTACCAATGCTTTCTCCGCAGGCGCGGGCTGAATTCGAAACCGATAAGGGTAAAGAAACCTATCGTTTTTTTACTCAACTTGGAGTTCTGGAATCGATTGGAAAACCACAATACATGGCCGACAAGTCAGGATTTAGTGAGGGCCTTGGAGAAGTCGATATCGTTACTTACCAGGTACCGGTGGTATTCGAATCCGGCCCGGCAGTGATAAAAATCCTCCTCGCCAGAAATGGTGAGTCGTATTTTATTCATCAATTGGGAATTAGCTCCGAGCTGTTCGCCCAGTCGGCGGAATAAATCAGAGGTTCCCTAGAGCTTGTAGTCGGGTTCTTCACGATCGAGGATTTCACGCGATTCGCTCAAATGAACCTCGGCATAGCGCGTATCTTGCGTATAGTAGTCCCACTGTTTAGCGGTTTTTTCGGCGACTTCATCGCTGACTATGCGTAGCGGTATCCCGGTCATTAACGCGGTTATATAGTTCGAACAGGCGCGCTCAAAGTAATACAACTCATCGTAAGCGCGCGCGATGGTATCCCCCGTCACCATGACGCCATGGTTGCCCATGAGCAGTACGCGATTATCGCCCATTGTCGTGGTCAGGCGCTCGGCTTCATCGCCTAGGCCCATGCCGTCGAATCCAGTGTCGACCGAGACCCGCTTGAAAAAGCGCATGGTGTTTTGATCGATAGGCGGCAAGCCGTCGGCCTCGATCGATGCAAGCACGGTGGCGTACTTCGAGTGCACATGTAATAAGCATCGCGCCTGTGGAACATTACGATGCATCGCGCCATGAATCGCCCAGGCAGTCGGATCCGGTGCATTCGGTTTGTTCATGGTTGATTCATCATTGGCATCGAGTAACAGCAATTCACTGGCTCGCAGGTTGGAAAAATGGCGCCCCCTCGGATTTATCAGGAACTGGCTGGCATCGTCGGAAACCGCGTAGCTGAAGTGATTGGCGATCGATTCGTGCATATCCAGGCGCGCAGTCATGCGAAAAACGGCGGCGAGATTGACCCGGTCCTCATAGTAGGGGTCGGAATCGGCGGCAAATTTTTGAGTATCGACGGCGGAAATAGACATGACGGGTTCCTGTTTATTAAGCTGGAGTGAAATTAAACACCACTGTTGCTGGCTGGACAATCAATTTATTCCAACGCATAGTATTATTTTTTACGGTGATGTTCGATCAACCGCTAATGTGAAGAAATGAACTATTTCGCCCACCTGGTTTTATCGCAGCCGACCGTTGAATCGACAGTGGGTAACCTGCTCGGCGATTTTGCGCGCGGAGTCGATCAATCGACGCTGGATCCTGCAGTGCTGGCCGGGCTCAAAAATCATCGGGCGGTGGATCGCTTTACCGACAGTCATCCGAAAGTAAAAGCGCTCAAGCAGTGTTTCAGTAAAAAACGAAGACGCTTTGCAGGCATCGCCCTGGATGTTTATTTCGATCATTTGCTGGTCAGCTACTGGGCAAACTTTGACCATAGAAATATCGAGGATGTGATAGCGGAGTTTTACCTGCTTATGGAACAGGGGCAGACCCTGATGCCGGGTAGTGAAATGCGTCGCATCACTTCGCGCATGATTACGCATGACTGGTTTGGTTCTTACCGGGACATAAACTCGGTTGCCGAGGCGCTCGATCGCATCGCAACACGTATTCGTTTTCCCAATGCGTTCGATAACGCAATCGAGGATTTACGCGGGAATGAAGATTTGATTCAGAGCGTCTTTCTGCAGTTTTACCCGGAACTGAAAGCGCATGTTGAATCCCTGGAATTTGAAAAAAAGCATTCGGCTAGCAGCTAGCAGTCGATTACCTTGCCGGGGTTCATTATGTTTTGAGGATCGAGTGCCTGCTTGATAGCCTGCATTACCGCTATCGCGCCATCACCGTGTTCGTTGCGCATGTGTTTGAGCTTGCCGAGGCCAATGCCATGCTCACCGCTACAGGTACCGCCCATATCGAGTGCGCGTTGCACCAGGCGTGCGTCAACTGCCAGAGCGGCCTGAAACATTTCATCGTCGTCGGGATCGATAAATATGGTGAGGTGAAAATTGCCATCACCGACATGGCCGAGTATTGGTGAATACAGGTTTGTCGCGGCAAGATCCTGTTGGGTTTGGGTAATGCAATCCGCAAGTCTGGATATTGGCACGCAGACATCGGTAACATAACCTCGACTACCGGGTGACATTGCCAGACCCGCATAGTAGGCATCGTGACGGGCTTTCCAGAGACGACTCCTGTCCTCCTCTTTTTCGGCCCATTCAAACCCACTGGCCCCAAATTCCTGAGAAATCTCGTCGAATAGCTTTACCTGTTCCGCGACCCCGTCTTTAGTGCCGTGGAACTCGAGGAATAGTGTATCGCGCAGCGGATAGTCGGTCTTACTATAGTCATTGATTGCCTGGATATAGGCGCGGTCAACCAGTTCGATACGAGCTATCGGAATACCCATCTGGATAGTCTGAATGGTAGCGTTGGCGGCGGAACGCACATCGGGGAAATTAACGATGGCTGCCGAAATTGCCTCGGCCAGTCCATACAGACGCAGTGTCACCTCGGTAATGATTCCGAGGGTACCCTCGGAGCCGACAAACAAGCGTGTGAGGTCA
>QNFD01000147.1 GCA_003645435.1 Gammaproteobacteria bacterium
CAAAGCGGCGATCGATATTCCCGATGATTACCGCCGCGGAATCGAGGATATGGCTAAATGGGAAAAGGGTGAGCTTTCCTGTTTTGTGCTGAAAACCATGATGGATAACTGGGATGCGGCAAGCGAGGATCGTCGACCCATGTGTGCCGATACCGGCCTACCGCGCTATTACGTCAAGGTTGGTAATAATGCGAGACTCGAAGGTGGCTTCATAGGTCTTGAACGTGCGTTAAGATCGGCGACTGCGCGTGCCACGCATGATATTCCGTTACGTCCGAATCGGGTGCACCCCCTGTGGCGCACTGACCACAATAATAATGTCGGTATAAACGCGCCTGAAATCGACTGGAGCTTCGAACCTGATGTCGACTGGATTGATATCACCACGGTCCACAAGGGTGGTCTGTTCGGGACCGATTACCGAATGCTTTTTCCCGGTGACGGCATCGATGGTATCAAACGATTTTTCCTCGATACGCTGATTGCATTTGGCAAGCGTGGACTAGCCTGCCAGCCGGCGATAGTCGGCGTCGGTCTCGGTGGTTCGAAAGATACAACCATGGTGCTGGGCAAGCAGGCCGCCTGCCTGCGGGTGGTGGGCGATCGGCATCCCGACCCGAAGGTTGCCGAACTCGAAATGGAACTTAAAAAGCTGGGCAATAGCATCGGCATGGGCGCGATGGGATTTGTCGGCACCTCGATGGTGGCCGATTGTCATATCGAGGTAGGTTATACGCATACCGGCGGCATGCCGGTGAGCGTACACACGTTTTGTCTGTCGTCACGGCGAGCGACGGTTCGAATTCATGCCGATGGAAAAACTGAATTCCGCGGTGACCCGCAATGGTTTACGCCTTACATGAGAAGAGAAACAGTCGAATGGCCAGTGAAGAAACAGGAAACGAACCAGTCCGTTTAAAAGTTCCGGTTAAAGCGGAGGACCTGGAGGGTCTTAAAATCGGCACCGTGGTTTACCTCGACGGGCTGATATACACGGCGCGCGAGGGTGTCTACAAGAAAATTCTCGAAGAGGGCGGTTCTTTGCCGGCTGACCTGATATCAACCAGCAATGTCAACTTCCATTGTTCTCCCGCTGCCGCGATTGAAGACGATGGTACCTATAATGTTGGCGGGGTGACCGCAACAGCGAGCTTCCGTTTCTCGAAATGGATGGCCGACTGGTTTAGTTTGACCGCCGCGAAAATAATTATTGGTAAAGGCGGCATGTCTGAGCAGGATTATCGCGAATTGTTCGTACCGGTAGGAGCGATATATTTGACTACCGTGGGCTACGGCACCGGCGCTCTACTGGGGCGCGGCATCAAGGACGTAAAAGCGGTGCACTGGGTTGAAGAGCTCGGTAACGCGCAGGCGATGTGGATATTCGAAGTAGAAAATTTTGGGCCCTTCCTGGTCGAGAGCGATCTCGAGGGCAATAGCCTGTTCGAGCAACAGAATAAATTGATTAATGCCAACCTGGAAAAGCTCTATGATGGGCTTAAGGCGCCCGCTTTGAGCCGTTTCGGAGAAACCGACGATCGCAAGGACGAATTGATTTAAACCCCATGACGTGATTTTTGAAACTGGTACGTTGTTGATTTTTAATGCATACTGTCGCATTCATGGAGGAATCTATTAGAACCGTGATTAAAATAAGCGGTCAGGGATAACATAATAAAGAATGTAACGATTGCGTCGATTGTTTCGATCGTCCAATCGTAGAGTTACATCAATCAACTGGAGAGAAATAAAGACATGAAAAAAATAACCATGCTAAGCGGTTTTGCCGCGGGTATAGCGATGCTGTTTTCGCAGGCTGGCCTTGCGGCAAGCTGTGGCGAAATCGTTATCGGCTCGGCAATCTCGCTAACCGGAAAATATGCAACCAACGGTGTTCACGCCCAAAAAGGATACGAGTACGCGATTACTAAAATCAAGGAAAATGGCGGCGTCATGGTCGGAGGCAAATGCTACAACTTCAAGGTCATTTACTACGACGACGAATCCAAGGGCGATCGTGGCGCAACACTTGCCGAGCGTTTGATCAGCCAGGACAAGGTGCAGTATATGCTGGGACCTTATTCCTCGGGTCTGACCAAGGCTATCGCGCCGATCACTGAAAAGTACCAGATCCCGATGGTCGAAGCCGAGGGCGCGTCACGCTCGCTGTTCAACAAGGGCTACAAGTACCTGTTCGCGGTATTGTCGACTTCGGAACAGTATCTCGCTTCCGCGATATCGCTGGCCGCCGAAAAAGCCAAGGAACAGGGTAAATCCCCATCTTCGGTTAAAGTGGCCATCGCGGTTGAAAACGATCCATTCTCACTGGATATTCGGGCTGGCGTATCTGAAGACGCGGCCAAGTTCGGTATGAAAGTAGTGATCGATGAAAAACTGCCGCGCGACCTGTCGGATATGAGCGCGATCCTGACCAAGGTCAAATTGCTCAAGCCCGACGTGCTCATCGTCAGCGGCCACTCCAAGGGCGCGGCAACCGCGGTACGCCAGATCAAGGAGCAAAATATCCAGGTGCCGATGATTGCGATCACTCACTGTGAAGCAGCGGACGTCACAGGTAAATTTGGTGATGCGGCTAATGACTTTTTGTGTTCAACCCAGTGGTCCGAAACCCTGGCCTACAAGGATTCGTTATTTGGCACAGCCGCAGAATATGAAATAGGCTTCAAAGCCGAATATCCTGAGTATAAATCCAAGAAAGTACCATACCAGACCGCACAGGCAACGGCTGCCGTTTATGTATACAAGGATGCGTTTGAAAGAGCAGGATCCCTGGATAAGGAAAAAGTGCGTGATGCGCTCTCGGCAACTGACATGCAGACTTTCTACGGTGGCATCAAGTTCTCGCCTGCGGGTAATAACATCGCCAAACCGATGGTATTGCGCCAGATCCAGGACGGTAAATATAACGTGGTTGCCCCCTCGGAATTTGCTTCACACAAGTTAAACTGGCCACGTAACTAGTGATCAGGCAGTAAACCCGAACTGAACAGGGTGCCGGCTTTGTCGACATCCTGTTTTTTTTCACATTCATAGCAAAGCTGCATTCCCATGGATCAAGTTCTAAGTAATCTATCCCTGCTGGTAGAATTCCCGATCGTGAATCTGAAAATTGTTCTCGATGGGATAATGATCGGCGCGCTGTTTGCGCTCGCCGCCTATGGTCTCGCATTGGTATGGGGCGTGATGAACGTCAAGAACCTGGCCCAGGGCGATTTTGTCATCGCCGGAGGCTACGTATCCTGGTGGCTGGTGCAGCATGGATTTCCCGCACTGCTTGGGGTTCCGGCCGCATTCATCGTGATGTGGGGAATTGGTTGGGTAGCTTATAAACTGGTCATTTCTCGGGTAATCGAACGCGATCTGTTTACCTCTTTACTGGCGACATTCGGTCTTGCGATCATGATGGCGCAAATCATGAACCTTTTGTTTGGTTCGGATACCCAAAGCGTGGATCTCGGTTACGACACACTTTATTTTTTCGATGGAATTGTCAATATACCGATAGCCAAGTTAATCGGCGTACTGATGGCTGCATCATTAGCGGTGGGGGTTATCATTTTCATGAAATCGAGCCGCATGGGTCAGGCAATTCGGGCAACCGCGCAAGATGCGCGCGCGGCGCGCGTGATGGGCATCGACACCGAGAAGGTCTATGCCTTTACATTTTCACTGAATTCGGCCATTTGTGGCGCGGCCGGGGCGATCATCGTCATGGTCTGGGTGATTCAGCCGTTTTATGGTATTTCCTACGCCATTCGCGCTTTTGTTATCGTTACTGCGGCGGGCCTCGGTAATCTGCCGGGTGTCATCGCGGCGGGACTCGGTATCGGGGTGCTTGAACAATACGGCGCACACATTTTCGGTATCAGTTATCAACAGGCAATTGCAGTGCTGTTGCTATTGCTAGTGCTACTTATTCGCCTGATTCAGCAACAGCGTAATCGGCAGGTATTGAAGTAGGCTAAAACAATGGCTAGAAAGAAAATTATTTTGTATGCGCTGATACTGGCCGTTACCTTTATCGCGCCGTTTGCCTTCCCGAATTTTGGCACCCAGCTGGCAACCTTGTGGTTAATGATCATCGTCGCCTTGACCTGGGATATGACTGGCGGGCAAATGGGGTATAACTCGCTCGGTAATATTTTCTTTTACGGCACCGGTATGTATGTCGCGGCGTTGATTTCGATCGGTCGGGTTTACGATATAGGTGACTATACCAGTGCCGCGGGCGGCGGAATCTTCGAATTTACCGATGTGCAGTATTTTAGCGGACTATTTCTCGGCGTGATCAGTGCCGGTATATTCTGTTCCATTTCGGCAGTGTTGATTGGCACCCTTACTTTTGGTCTGCGCGGACCGTATTTTGCGATCGGCACGCTGGGTGTGGCCATCGCCGCCGGTGAACTGGTTTCCAACTGGGATTGGGTCGGCGGTGGGCAGGGTATCTCCTTGCCCGGGTACCCGGGCCATCCCGATACCGGCAAGATCTTCTTTTACTTTTTATTTGCGGCGGTCGGCGTCAGCGTTTTTGTTTTCGTAAAGTGGCTTTACGGTACACGATTTGGATCGGCGATCAATGCGATTCGCGACGACGAGGAAAAAGCGGACGCGATGGGTATCCACACGCTACGCTATAAACTCATCACCTGGGCGATGGCGGCATTTTTCGTCGGTATGGCCGGTGGCATCTCTGCCTTTCAATTACTTCATTTCGAACCGCTGGAAACCGCTTACCAGACCATTTTTCTGGGTATTTTCATGGTGGTGTGCGTGTTGCTCGGCGGTAAGGGTACGCTCTGGGGACCTGTCATCGGTGCGATTCTATTCCATCTGTTCAAAGAGGTGACCTGGAATTACTTCCTCGGCTGGCAATGGGTTGCGCTCGGCGCGTTGATCGTCGTCACAGTGGTTTATTTCCAGGATGGTGTGATGGGCTGGTTAATGCATAAACGCCCCGAATGGTTTGGCATCAAGGTGGAAGAAAAAATTGCGAGAGAGACAAAATGACCGCAATTATAGAAGTAAAAAATGTATCTAAATCCTTTGGTGGTGTGGTTGCGAATCATGAAGTCTCGATGACCGTCAATTCTGGAACCATTACCGGGTTGATCGGGCCGAATGGTTCGGGGAAAACAACACTGTTTAATTCCATCGTCGGTTATCATCCGATTGATTCAGGATCGATCCAGTTTGAAGGTAAAGAAATATCTCGCTTGTCGGTGCAAAAAATCGCAAGAAGAGGAATGTTGCGTACCTTCCAGCAGACCCGTATCTACGGCGAGATGAACGGTGTCCAGAATATGCTGATATCGCTACCGCATCGCAAGATGAGTATCTGGGATGCGTTGAAGACATATACCAGGGAGGATTACGAAAAAGCTGATCATCTACTCGAATTTGTCGGGCTTTACGAAAAGCGGATGCTCAAAAGCGGCGACCTGTCTTTTGGCCAGCAAAAGTTGCTCGAATTTGCAATGGCGTTGATGAATGAACCGACCTGCCTGTTACTCGATGAACCCACAGCCGGGATTAACCCGACACTGATCAATGGTTTGATCGATCGCTTGAAGCTCGCTAATTCCGAGTTTGGTATTACTCTTTTTGTCATCGAGCACAATATGCGCGTGATTATGAATCTGGCGGAGTCGATTTACTGCCTCGCGCACGGTGAGTTACTCGCGCAGGGCACGCCCGACGAAATTCAGAACGACCAGAATGTTATCGACGCCTACCTTGGAGCTCACTAGATGGTCGATGATAAAAAAGCGAGCGGCTATCACGGCGGCAGTGTCGACTCGGTAATATCAGTCGAAGAGGTCAACCGCCAGGCAATGGCCATCGCCGAAGACATCAGCCTCGAACAACTCGATGAACTCGCCGGCAATGCACCGCATGTGTCGATCAATAACCTGGTCGCCGGTTACGGGCAGATGGAAATCCTGCATAATTTCAATCTGCGCGTCGGCAAGGCGCAATCCTTGTGCCTGATCGGGCCAAATGGAGCAGGTAAGTCAACCATACTGCACGCGATTTTCGGCTTTAATCGAATTTTTTCCGGTTCGATTGAGATTGGCTCGGGTAGCGACAAGGTGGATGTCACGCGCCTGACGCCAAACCAGAAGCTGGCCCAGGCCGGCATCGCCTATATCCTGCAGGACAAGTCGATATTCCCGGGCATGACCGTCGAAGAAAACCTGTGGATGGGTGGTTTTCTGAAGGATAAACCGCAGGAAGCCAAGGCCGCTGCCGAAAAGGTTTTCGACAAGTACTCACGACTCGCCGCGCGGCGCAAACACAAGGCCGGGGTACTGTCCGGTGGTGAACGCCGTTTGCTCGAAATCTCGCGCGCGCTGGTGATGGATCCCGAGATATTGCTGGTCGATGAGCCTTCGATAGGACTGGAACCGCGTTTCATCGATATGGTATTTGAGATTCTCTATGACCTGCAAAATATCGAGGGCAAGACCATCATCATGGTCGAACAGAATGCCAAGAAGGGGCTGGAATTTGCCGATATCGGTTATGTCCTGGTTTCCGGTGAACTTGCGATCGCCGGTAAGGGCAACGATCTGCTGAAAAATCCGAAAGTCGGCGAACTCTTCCTCGGAGGATAAATGGCTTCCAGTTATCGCGTAGCGGTCATCCCTGGTGATGGCATAGGCAAGGAAGTCGTTCCCGA
>QNFD01000148.1 GCA_003645435.1 Gammaproteobacteria bacterium
ATTATTGGAGAAGGAGGGTTGCTGCAACGGCAGCCCGTCGATCTGATCAAGAATTTCCTTTTTTATATTGCCCAGCCCGAGTGCGACGGGCCCAAAGCCCAGGCCATAAAAACGGCTTATCGACTCGAGCAATTTTTGCCCAGCGAGGCCAGTCGCAGCAAGGTTCTGGATAATATCGCGGGCCCAAATCAGGCCTTGTTAAAGACTGTTGCAGAGGCGATGAAAGTTGACATTGAAACCGTAAAATCTACCCTCGAGGTGTATGTCAATGGTGATCTGAGCAATCTGAGTTTGCTCAAAGATTTACCGCAGGAGCTGCATATTATATCCGATACCCTGGCGATGATTGGGCTCGGACAACAACGCCAGCTAATTGAATCACAGATTGTTTCTATAAAGGATATTTTGGATGGTAACCATACCGGCAGCGAAGAAAAACTGCTGTCGATGGCAGCGGAATTGCTCCAGGTTGAGCAGGCCCTGAATGCCATGCAAAATCGGCAGCCGGTGGATAACGAAGCGGCGGGTCTGGAAAGTGACGCACCAAAGAAATACGAACAGGAGGGCGTATTATTTGCCGTAGTTACGGCGGCGCTGGACAATATTCAGAAAACCAAGACGGCGATTCTGGAGTTTGTCAAGGATACCACACGCAGTGAGAACATAGATTTATGCGTGGCCCTGATGGAAGAGACCAGGGGTGCGCTGGTGTTGCTTGACCACGCTCGTGCGGTAGCGGTAATCGATGGTCTGATCGAGTACCTGAAAGGCCATGATATTGTTGAGTTTATGAATTCGACTCGACTCGATGCCCTCTCACAGGTGGTAGTAAGTCTTGAATACTTTCTCGAAGCACTGGGAGAAAAGCAAAGTGACGCTAATAGTATTCTTGACTTCGCCGATGCGCAGCTTCGGGAGCTACAATCAGGCATGGCCGCGGTGGTCGAAACCGCAGAAGTCAGTCCGTTGTTCACGCATAAGGAAACCGCTGCGGTACCGGAAGCACCAATTGAGGTTGAAATAAGCGATGCGCCAGGGTCCGAATCCGAAGACCCCAGTGAATTCCTGGAAGGGCATGAGGAAACAATCGTAATCAATCTGGAAGACATTGAAAGTGATGAGGATCCTGCTCCGGTACTGTCAGATGGCCTGGAGCAGATCGAGAATGAAGAAGAGTCAGTTGGGGATCCGGGCTGGAACCAGGATGTCTTGCACGAAGTGCCGGATGTGCCTGGCCCTGGTGTTGCGGCTGATGATGCAGGGATGGAGGCACTACCTGCAGGCGCTGAACCTACGGCCGGCGGGTCTCTGCAGGTAGTGCCGGTAAACGAGGAGGTAGAGGTATTAGTACTCGGTTGTGATCCTGATATTCTCAAAATCTACCTGCAGGAAGCCGAAGAAGAAGCGGTTAACGTAAATCGGTTGCAAAAGGACTGGTTATTACATCCGGAGGATGCGAATGCGCTAAATAATATCAGGCGTGCATTTCACACGATCAAGGGCAGCGGGCGCCTGGTGGGTGCGCTCAAAATCGGGGAGTTTGCCTGGGATTATGAGCAATTACTCAATCGCGTGATCGACAAGACTATTTTGCCGGGTGATGAAGTGATCGATGCAGTTGGCCGGGCGGCGGTGGGCTTATCCGAACTGGTGACAGAACTGAAAGGCGGCGATTCGCCCAGTGTGGATATTCCCTACCTGCGGGGTCTGGCCAGGGCGCTTGCCGAATTTAAGCCCGAGCAGGTTTTCAGCGAACGTGCTGGAACACAGGATGCAGACCCGGAATCACCTTATGACCGGATTACCGAAACCTTTTCGGCGCTGCAAATTCCCGGGGAAGATGACGGCAACTCGGAGCCTGTGCAGGAATATGCTGTGGTCGAATGCGACCAGGCCGATTTCAAACAGACCGGGGCTGAAGACCCGACAGCGGAGGACCCCCGGGGCCCTTTCGTAGAAGCGACAAACCCCCGCATGCCTGGAGAAGGGGTAGGGAAGAGGGTACCCGGCAATCAAGAATCTGACGCAGTAACCGGCCTGTCGTTCGCCCCCGAACTTCTGACAATTTACCAACAAGAGGTCGAACAGCACCTAAGCACAATAAATTCCGCTCTTGAGTACTCCGAAAAAATTGGCGAGCTGATTCCGAGCGAAGACTTTTATCGTGCTTTGCACACGATTCACGGTGCGTCTCGTACGGCTGATATCAGTAGTATCGGCGAATTGTCGAGCTTGCTCGAAAAACCGCTCAAATCGGCATTGGCTCAATCCGTGGGTCTCGATAATGAAATCGTGGCCCTCTATCGCACGGGTTACGAGGCGCTTCAATCGATGACTGCTGAGCTGGTCGAAACCCGTCAGATACCGCAAATACCGATGGATTTGAAAATTAGTCTCGAGGCATTGGCCGAGGACCTGGAAGAACATACGGTGGAAATTCCAGCTGACGCGGATCAACCGTCAGGCGAGTTCGTCGATACCCTGAATATGATGAATGATCGCAGTGACGCCGAACCGGATAACGAGCTGTTGTCTATATTCGTCGACGAGGCGAAAGATTTGCTTGAAATGATTGATAATACGCTGCACGACTGGGCAGGGCAGGAAGCCGATAACAACGGTTTGGTTGATTATACCCCGGTAATGGAATTGCAACGCTACCTGCATACCCTGAAAGGTGGTGCGAAAATGGCCGAGCTAGGGGAAATAGGGGATCTAAGCCACGAACTCGAATCTATGTTCATCGAGGTAATCGATAATCGGATCGAAAAAAATGAAGATTTGATCGAGTTATTGAAAGGCAGTTTCGATCTACTGTACAAGCAGGTGATCGAGGCGCAGGAAATGCGTCCTCTGAGCAAGTCGGCAGACCAGGTTGAGTTACTGAGAAAAATACGCCTGGCCGATAATACCAATCGATCCGAAGCAATAGTGAGTGACGATAGCGACCTGGATAGTGAAGATATCAATATTGTCAGTGAGAATTTTTCCGATTATACAGTCAGGGATTCGGACAGGCAGGCCCAGGAAGTCATCAAGGTCCGATCTGATCTGCTTGACAATCTGGTCAATTCAGCCGGTGAAGTCAGTATTTACCGTGCCCGTATGGAGCAGCAGGTATCGGGCCTGGGTTCTTATCTGGGCGAACTCGATCAGACAATTTCGAGGTTGAAAAACCAGCTTCGAAGTCTCGAAGCTGAAACCGACGCGCAGATCCATTTCGGTCATCGTGTTGATGAAAAATCGTCAGGTGATTTTGATCCGCTCGAGCTTGATCGCTATACGGTGATACAGGAACTTTCACGCTCTCTGAGCGAAAGCGTCAACGACCTGTCGAGCCTGCAGGGGTTGTTGGGTGATCAGGTTAAGGATTCTGAGACCCTGCTGCTACAACAGTCACGGGTTAATACCGATTTGCAGGACGGGTTGATTAAGAGCCGCATGGTCAAGTTCTCGGGTCTTTTGTCGAGACTTCGGCGTCTGGTGCGGCAAAGCAGCCAGGAGTTAGGCAAGAAGGCTGAACTGGTAATAAGCGGTGAAGAAAACGAGGTGGACAACAAGGTGCTCGACCGCATGGTCGCCCCGCTGGAGCATTTAATCCGTAATGCCGTATCGCATGGAATTGAAATTCCTGTCGAGCGGCTAAAGAAGGGAAAACCCGAGATCGGTGTAATTTCAATCGATATTAGCCGCGACGGATCGGATGTCGTGGTTAAGGTAAGCGATGACGGTGCTGGTATTAATCTCGATAGAGTTCGTGGCCGCGCACTTCAGCTGGGGTTGATAGAGGAGCATCATGCCGTTCCTGATATGGATCTGGTGCAGTTTATTCTTGAACCGGGGTTCAGTACCGCCGAGCACGTGACGCAATTGTCCGGCCGAGGTGTCGGCATGGATGTGGTCGATATCGAAATCAAGCAACTTGGCGGATCGCTACAAATTGAAACTGGACCCCAGGGTTCTACTTTTATCGCCAGGCTTCCATTCACGCTATCGATAAATCAGGCAATCCTGGTTAAAACCGGCGAAGAATCCTACGCGATTCCGCTAATAAATATCGAGGGTATTACCCGGATCGAAACTCGTAAGCTGGTCGAGTATTACCAGCAGGATGAACCTGAAATCGAATATGCCGGCCAACAATTTGCGCTTCATAATCTAGCCGGGCTGATTGGCGCCGGTTCCTGTTTCAATGCGGAAGACGACATGCTCAAACAACCTGTAATCCTGAGTCGGGCTGGTGACTCGCGTGTCGCCCTGCATGTCGATGAGGTGTTGGGTAATCGAGAGATAGTGGTCAAGTCCCTGGGCAAACAGCTAAGCCAGGTTAAGGGGCTTGCCGGCGCCAGTATACTGGCTGACGGTAGCGTGGTTTTCATTCTTGATATCAATTCCGTGGTTCGCCACCGCAACAGTAGCCTGGTCAAGGTAATTTATAAAAGTGATCCCGAGGATACGGTTGCCGGTGGCGGATCGCGAAAAATTGTAATGGTAGTCGACGACTCAATAACCATGCGCCGGGTCGCGAGCAAGTTACTGGAACGGCATAAATACAAGGTCGTGACTGCCAAAGACGGTGTAGACGCCCTCGCGCAACTGGAAGATGTGCATCCCGATGTCATGTTGCTCGATATAGAAATGCCGCGCATGGATGGCTTCGAGTTGGCTACTCACATGCAAAATGAATCTTCCTACTCGAGTATTCCGATTATCATGATTACTTCGCGGACAGGTGAAAAACATCGCGACCGGGCACTAGAAATTGGTGTTAACAATTACATGGGCAAGCCCTATCAGGAAGAGGAGTTAATCGCTAATATTCAGGGTGCCATTGCGGGATGAAGCACCGACACAATGAGGGTGTCGTAAAAAGCCGTCTTGCGTCCCCTGGCTGCGTTGAAAATGTGCTCGAAGACCCAAAGCAGCTACGCTGGGGCCAGCTTTGCTCATTTACTACGTGTAAACTGCGCTTTTGCGCTCGTTTTCGCCTTGCCAGGAAAAACAAATCCAACTCTTTACGATACCCTCAAAATAGTGAAGGAGTGCCGGGACGATGATTGACAATCCCATGGCGGTTCGCTGCATGTTGCTACCGCTGTCCTCAATCAATTTGCTGGTACCTAACTCGACCGTGGCTGAGATCGTTGGATATTCTTCGCCAAAACCGTTGGCTGGCTGCAGTGAATGGTTCCCGGGCGTTGTATTGTGGCGCGATGTTTATGTGCCGGTGGTGAAAGTGGAAGAAATGTGTGCGGTCGCCACAGCCCCTGTTAGCGCAAGAAGTCGCTTTGCAATCCTCTACAATCCGAACAAGGACGATGACCTGCCTTATCTCGGTATACATATACAGGATATTCCGCGGGCATATCTTGCCGAAGTCCAGAATATGGAATCGGGCAGCGACGATGGTTTAAGCCGGTACCTGCTTTCCAGGGTCGATGAGGACCAGCATTCCCGCTTTATTCCCAATCTGGATACGATTATTGCTGATTTAAAATTAGAATACTCACCGGATAAATTGAATCGGTTGGGTAACTAAGGGGCAATAGGGTCAGGGAATAATAGGGATGAGGTGTCCTATATATCACCCCACATCGATTGAACTATGGCCAGTGCGGTAGTCGCCGCGGTTTCCGTGCGTAGCACCCGCGGGCCAAGTCGGACCGGCTCAAAGCCTGAATCCCTGGCCAGTTTAATTTCCGACTCAGCCAGTCCGCCTTCCGGCCCCACTAGTAGCGATATCAGCTGTACGGTGATTTGCTTAACGGTGAGGTTTTGAAGGCTATCTCCCTCGAAGTCGAGCAAAAGCCCGATACCTCGTTTCGCCGGTTCGTCAAGCAGTTCAGTGAGCGTGTGGTAAAAACTGATTTGAGGGGGGCGATGGCGTCCGCTTTGTTCGCAGGCCTTGATTGCTACTGCCTGCCAGTGGGTCAGTCTTTTATCTCTTTGCCTGGGTTTTAACGGAATCTGACTATGCCGGGCATTAAATATCGAAATTCGTTTTACCCCCAGTTCGGTCGTTTTCTGAATCATCCAGTCCATGTGATCACTGCGACTCAGGCCCTGGACAATCTCGGTGGGTAATTCGGATTCGGTAGTAGTAGAAACCTGACTTTGTACATGGGCGATTGCCTGCTTGCCCTGGTATGACAGTAGGGATGGGTAATCGCAATAATCATCGCCATTGAATAAAGCAACGACCGCACCGGCTTTCAGGCGCAGCACGTTACGCAAATAATGACTGGTATCGGAATCAATTAATAATTTTGCGCCCTCGCTCAGCGGCTGTTGAACGAATATCCGTGACAGCCGCATGGCAGAGGGCGCAGGGCGGGCGCTGCTGTTTAGTAGCGGTAATGTTCCGGCTTGTAAGGGCCATCCACATCGACGCCAATATAGCTGGCCTGCTCATCGCTCAACCGGGTGAGTTTAGCGCCGACCTTGTCCAGGTGTAGCCGGGCTACTTCTTCGTCCAGTTGTTTGGGCAGGGTGTAGACCTCGTTGCCGTACTTGTCCGGATTGCAGAATATTTCCATTTGCGCGAGGGTCTGGTTGGTGAAGGAATTGGACATCACAAAGCTCGGGTGACCGGTGCCGCAGCCAAGATTCACCAGGCGACCTTCGGCGAGCAGGATAATACGTTTTCCATCGGGGAATATAATGTGATCGACCTGCGGTTTGATATTTTCCCACTCGTA
>QNFD01000149.1 GCA_003645435.1 Gammaproteobacteria bacterium
AACAGGGTAACCAGATAAAAAAGCATTGCACTACAGAGAACCTCCGATTAATTCATAGATGATTTATTCAGCGCTAGTGAACAATCTGCTACCATAGGCGTTTGATCTTATCCAGGCGGCTACCCCCTCAAAATGAGCGACCAACATTTAACCAAAATACCATTCAGCTCGTTAGCGCTGGACGATCGTCTGTTAGTTGCTCTCGACCGACAGAATTTTAAATTCTGTACGCCGATTCAGGCAGAATCGCTGCCACTGCTACTGGCGCAGAAAGATGTCTCCGGCCAGGCCCAAACCGGTACCGGGAAAACCCTGGCTTTCTTACTGGCCTGTGCCCAACGCCTGCTGAGTGCAGGAGAAACGCCCACCATAATCGGTAAACCAAGAGTTTTAATTCTCGCACCAACCCGCGAGCTGGCAATACAGATCCACAAGGATGCTCAGGACCTGCTCGAGGATATCCCGCTTAAACTCGCAATTTGTTATGGCGGTAAAGCTTACGAGGAACAAAAACAACAGTTCAGCAGAGAGGTCGATATACTGATTGGAACTCCCGGCCGTTTAATCGATTTTCTTAAACAAAAATTATATAGCCTCAAATCGGTCGAGGCGATGGTGCTCGATGAGGCCGACCGCATGTTCGACATGGGCTTCATCCAGGACGTTCGCTTTATGCTGCGGCGCCTGTCAGACCCCGATAAGAGACTCAGTATGCTGTTTTCGGCTACCATGGCGCACAAGGTACTGGAGCTTGCCTACGAACACATGAATCAGGCACAACTGGTAAAAATTCAATCGGATAGTCCAGCGGTCGAACGCATCGAGCAGAGCGTATACCACCCCGCAAATCGTGAGAAAATACCACTGCTTTTGGGGCTGATTAAAAAATTCAAGCCGGAACGCAGCATAATATTCGCCAATACCAAACACGCCACAATTCGCATATGGGAATATCTTCAGGGTAATGGCTACCAGGCCGCGCTAATCTCTGGCGATATTCCGCAGAACAAACGTGAAAGTCTGTTGAAAAAGTTTCACGATGGTGAATATGCCATTCTCGTCGCAACCGACGTTGCCTCTCGAGGTCTCCACATCCCCGATGTCACGCATGTTTTTAATTATGATTTGCCGGATCTCGGTGAAGATTATGTTCACCGTATCGGCCGAACCGCACGGGTTGGTAAATCCGGCCACGCGATCAGTTTTGCCTGCGAAGACTATGCGATGAATTTGATGGATATCGAGGCTTATGCCGAGCGTTCGATTCCAACTATTGCAATCACCAATGATTTGCTTGTCAAACCCCAGCCGCCAGTAAGAATGAAAAGATCGAAGCCACCATACAAAACCACCAATAGTTCGAAGAAAGATGGTGGGCGTTCGCGACAGGGTGCAAAGCGGCATCAGGCAGCAAAAAATAGATCACAGCGGCAAACCGGTTAAGAGTCAAAATTCTATGAAATATAGTAAAATCATACTCCTCGGGGGCGATGGTTTCATCGGCAAACAACTGGCTTTTACGCTTGCTAATCGAGGTTATGCGATCACCGTTCCCTGTCGCCGCCCCCATCGAAACAAGGCGCTCCAGGTACACCCTGGTATTTCTGTAATCGAAGCCGATATATTTGATCCTGCGATGCTCGAAAAGTTATGCCAGAACCAGGACGCAATGGTTAATCTGGTCGGCATACTGCACGAGCGTAAACGAAACGATTTCAGAAAAATACACGTCGACTTTATCAAGACCCTGGTATCGGCATGTAGCCGAAATAATATAAAGCGCCTGTTACACCTCAGCGCCCTCGGCGCCGACCAGGCCACCGGTACCAGTCGCTATCTTCGCAGTAAAGGTGAAGGTGAAAATCTGCTGCATACCTTTGGTCAAAAAGATCTACAGGTCACCAGTTTTCAGCCCTCGGTTGTATTCGGCAAAAATGATCAATTCATTAATCGATTTGCGGGCATCCTCAAATTCAGCCCATGGTTTTTCCCGTTGGCCTGTCCGCAAAGCAAACTAGCGCCTGTTTACGTGGGCGATCTGGTTGAAAAAATAGCGGATGCGGTTGAAGATAAAAGCACATTTTCGCAGCGCTATACTGTCTGTGGTCCTGAAGAATTTACCCTGCGGCAGTTAGTCGAACTGATTATCAGCTCGATGGGTTCATCCTGCCGCGTCATCCCGCTCGGAAACGGTATGTCGAAACTTCAGGCCATGATACTGCAACACCTGCCAGGTAAAATGTTTACTATGGATAATTACAATTCCTTGCAAACACCGAATATTTGCGAGGAAGGTGAAAATTGCAGTAGCAGCCTTCGCCAGTACATTCAGGGCATCGGCGTAATGTTCGGCAACAAAAAGAACTATGATCGTTTCAGGCAACAGCTACCCCGGTGATTCGACCCGGTTATTGAACTCGAGACAATGAATATTTATCGCGTTGGCGGCTGCGTTCGAGATCGCTTACTCGGATTACCGTTAGTCGATATCGATTGGGTAATAACCGGCGCCTCTGTCGAGGAGATGACCTCTCTTGGATATAAACCCATCGGTAAGGATTTCCCGGTATTCCTGCACCCTGAAACCAAACAGGAGTACGCCCTCGCCCGCAGTGAAAGAAAAACAGGGCCCGGATACCGTGGATTCGAGTTCACCACCGATGCAGATATAACTATCGAGCAGGACTTACTGCGTCGCGACCTGACGATTAACGCGATAGCGGAAGATGAACATGGGGAACTCATAGATCCCTATGGCGGGCAAGCGGATCTCAAGGCCCGCATACTACGCCATGTCTCGCCTGCTTTCGGTGAAGACCCGGTCCGTGTATTGCGTGTCGCCAGGTTTGCGGCCCGATTTCATCGTCTTGGCTTTAGCGTCGCCGCCGAGACCGCGGATCTAATCCGCCAGATAGGAGCATCGGGAGAACTGGATGCACTGGTTGCCGAACGCGTCTGGTCAGAAATGTCGCGGGCCTTAAACGAACCGAATCCCGAGGTATTTTTTCAAACCCTGCGTGACTGTGACGTATTAGGTATTTTGTTTCCCGAAATCGAGGCGCTGTTCGGCGTACCACAAACTGCGAAATATCATCCCGAAGTGGATACCGGCGTGCATGTCATGATGGCACTGCAAAAAAGCGCTGAGCTGAATCTCGACAATGAAACACGTTTTGCCGTACTCATGCATGATCTCGGCAAGGCGGCTACACCCGCACACATATTACCTGGTCATCATGGACATGAACTGCAGGGCGTTCACCTCGTAAAAGATTTTTGCCGCCGTTGGCGCGTACCCCGGACACATACCGAACTGGCCCTGATCACTACCGAGTATCACAGCCATGTACATCGTGCACTCGACTTGAAACCCTCTACCCTGCTCAAGCTTTTTACCAGTACCGACATGTTTCGCAAACCTGAAAGATTCGAAAAAATGATCCAGGCATGCCTGGCCGACTTGCGCGGGCGCCTGAATTTCGAAGATGCCGCCTACCCGCAGGCAGATTTTCTCATCGACCTGGCTAACAAATTACGTGCGGCCGATTTGTCCAGCGTCAGGCAAAGCGGATTACAAGGTCGTGAACTGGGAGAAGCTATTCGTGAATTTCGTCTGCGATTGATAAAACAATACAAGCAGGCACTGCTATCCCGTTAACATAGATTTATTTTGGCGTAGTTGGCGAATTACCTGGGAAATAGTGTGATTGGTGTATTGGGGACATGAATATCAATAACATTCCTCCGTCATTCCGGCGCAGGCCGGAATCCAGTGGTTTCAACGACTTACTGGATACCGGATCAAGTCCGGTATGACGGTGCCGGGTTAACGGGATAGCAGTGACAAACATGCGTTACCGGCGGGACAGTAACCATCGATCGAGCCGTCTTAATATTCCGCGCAGCGGCGAAAAATAAAAACCCAGGCCCGTGATTACACCAAGGCTATTCGCCAGCGCGTCTGCCATGTCCTCGAACCGATAGCCTGTTAAGCCCTGCAGGAACTCTAGCAGTAGTCCGTAGGCTATCAAACCAAATAATATGAGCCAGAGCGATCTTCGCTGTTCGACAATCAGGCTGAAACAGGCAGATAATATTGCATAAGTAAGAAAATGCGCGAGCTTGTCACTAGCGCCAATATCGGGGCCAGGTATCAGTGACAGCACACCTACCGCCAGGGTTAAGCTATAAGCCAGTGCAAACCAGAGTTTTGGCAACTGTAATTCAGTTTCGATCGATTGCGGTTCCAGCATGATTTTTTAAAAGATGATCTGCATAAAGCTTAGAAGTGAAAAATTCTGACTATCCCTGAACAAGAAGAGCAATCAAAACAAACCCAAGCAGCATACGGTATATTACAAATGGCAACATACCAATTTTTTCAATCAATCCCAGAAACAGATGGATACAGATTCCAGCACTCAACGCCGACAGCGCCACCGACAGCAGCAGCGCTAACCAGTCTATTGACTGCGACGTCTGCAATAATTCATAGGTTTGCAAACTAGCGCTGGCAAATATAATTGGTATCGACAGCAAAAAAGAAAACCTGGCTGCTGCCTGGCGAGTTAAACCCAGCAGCAATCCGGCAGTCATGGTTATCCCAGAGCGCGATGTGCCAGGTATCAGGGCAAGTGCCTGAAAACACCCGATAGTCAATACATCCCGCCATTTGAGCTGGTTTTCATTTCGTATTTTCGGTTTTTTTAAATCGGCAACCCATAACAACAGGGCAAAAAAGATCGTTGCTATCGCGATCACCCAGGGGGAGCGCAATTCAATTTCGATAGTGTCCTTGAAGATTAATCCGGCAATTACCGCCGGGATAGTGCCCAGTATTAACCACCAGGCGAGTCGGCTATCATTGCTGGAAGCCCCACCAGTAAGATTTTTGCCCCAGGCAATCGCCATTGCTATCACCTCACGGCGAAAGTAAATCAACACAGCCAGCAATGATCCAAGATGCACGGCCACATCGAATACCAGCCCCTGATCCGGCCATTGCAGGACTAGCGGAACCAGGATTAAATGCGCTGAGCTGGAAATCGGCAGAAACTCGGTGAGTCCCTGCACGATTGCGAGGATTACGATTTGAGCAATATCCATAATTATCGCCTGTTATTAAAGGCGCTAATTTCAATGTCCAGGTTTTTTTGCAGGCCGATCACTTTAAATCTATCTCCCATCTCATCCGGTAAGCTTAGTGTTTTAATTTGTTGGGCAAGTTCTAATTGCGACTTCGTATTCATTTCCAGTTCAGCACATCCTGCCTCTTCAAGCAATCCATTGGCGAGTAGAAACTGGGCCTGGGTCGATAGCCCGCAAATATCAAAACCGCATAACAGGGCCGCGTCCGCAAGCGCATCGAAATCCACCGAAGCCGTCACATCCTGTAAGCCCGGATAAATTAGCGGATCATAATGAACCCGGTGATGGTAATGACAAACCAGTGTCCCGCCTGCCCTTTCGGGATGATAATACTGTTCCTGCAGGTAGCCATAGTCGATCAGCAGCACAACAACCTGGTTGCAAGAGCCTTGCAATCCAGCAAGCCAGGGACGGTAGTTCAGGTTGATTTCACTGGTATAACCCTCGGGCAATACCAGGTGACTGGACTCAATCAACTGGATCGCCGATACGGCCTCGCTGTCATCCGTATAGCGACGCCAGCAAAAACGCTGACCATCGAAGCCAACTCCCAGTTCGAACCAGTCCCCATCTTTGCACACCAGATTCACCGGCATGGCGTCCAGCACCTCGTTACCGAGTACAATTCCATTGAAATCTGTCGGTAATCCCTCAAGCCAGTCGATCCGATCAAACAATTCGACGGGCAGCCTTGCCTGCAGGTAATCCTGTTGTCGGCTGCGCAGATCCGCACTGAGTTCAAGAATGCGATATAAACAGGGTTCGGCCAGCGCCAGTAAAATCTGTTCGCACATTCGACCGCTACCGGCGCCAAACTCCAGTATCTGACGTACGCAGCCCTGTTCGAAGATCGACTCACATTGCCTGGCCAGGGTCCGTCCAAACAGGACCGAAATTTCAGGTGCGGTAACGAAATCGCCATCGATACCAAACTTCGTCAAGCCGGCGCTGTAATAACCAAGTTCTGGTCGGTAGAGCACGTGATTCATATAATCGCGGAATGAAATAACACCTGCCTGTTGTTCGATTTCGGCAATTAAAAAATCTACTAAATGCTTACTGTGTGCAATCTCGGCAGCGCTCGGCACAGGCAAATGAGCTAGCGTCTGCTCCTCAGAATGATATGATGACATTCTTTTTTTGTTGCCCTCAATAGCCATGTTGCTTGCTGGAAAAACCGCCCTGGTCACTGGCGCCGCCAATCGAATAGGCGCACAAATCGCTCGCACTCTACATCAAAACGGCGCAAATCTCATCATCCATTACCATGATTCGGTTAGCAACGCGCAATTGCTCGAACAGCAATTCAACGCGCTGCGCCCGGGCTCTGCCTGCTCGGTAAAGGCCGAGTTATCAAATCTGGAAGAAATTACAGAGCTGGCGCATAAGGCTTCCGGAGCTTTCGATGGTCTCGACATCCTGATCAACAACGCCTCCAGCTTCTACCCAACTCCTGTCGGCGAAATCAGCGAGCATGACTGGGACCGGATACTCGGCAGTAACTTCAAGGCGCCCCTGTTTTTATCGCAGGCATGTTACCCCGCT
>QNFD01000150.1 GCA_003645435.1 Gammaproteobacteria bacterium
AGCAGGGCCTGGATTGCACCAAGCATAATCAGGCTATAAGCGACAACAGATATCATAATATGTCCTTGCAAGCTGCTGTCACCGCTGATTATTACCGGATCGCTAAAATGAAAGATAGTGAAGATGCTGGCGAGGCCACTCATCGGAAAGACCGCTATTCCGAGGCTTTCGATTCGACGAAAAATGCTGCTGAGTAATATCTGCACCGAGACTAGCCAGCTGATTAGTGAATATGCGACGAAAAACCCCAGGTTTAACCCCGTAGGCTGGTAGATTAGATGGTTGAGTAGCAGCGCATGCAATATCATCGCCACCAGGGCTGGCGCCAATGGTAGCCACCGATTTTGGGCCTGACTATCCAGTTGTTTGAATATCAGATAAGCAGACAGGCAATATAAAACTGAGGCGAGAATGCTGGCTATGCTGGGGAACATCGTAATTAGTCAAGGACTTAGACAGGCAAGTGTAACCGAAAATTGAACACATCGCACTATCATCACAGGCCCAACTTTATCATCAGGCCGCGGTTAATTGCATACCTTGTAAACCCTGCGAAAAGATACGCTTTTGTGATCCATTTTCGCAGATATTTCGTTGTTTCTATGAGTTAACGGGACGGCTGTAGCCCGGGTTACAGGATCTTTTGATAGTAAATAAATAACCTTGTGAGTATTTTGGCGGAATTTTCCGGATTTATTACCAATTTTTGCTATAAAACTAGGGTAATTCAGCAGTTTACTGGTTTGCCATGCGTACAATAATTAAAACTACCGATAGATTGAAATGCAGATAAAAATATTAGGCTGGGCTGGCGGTATCGGGGCAAACCTGAGAACCACCAGTTTCCAGATCGATGACGATGTGCTGATTGACGCCGGTACCGGGCTGGGCGATCTGCCGTTGAACCAGATGACCGGGATTCGACATATCTTTTTAACCCATTCCCATATGGATCATATTGCGGGATTACCCCTGCTGGTTGACAGCATGTTCGGCGTCCACGATGAACCGATTATCGTCCACGCCCAGGAAAAAACAATCGAGGCATTAAAAACGCATATATTTAACTGGATCATATGGCCGGATTTTTCTGAGTTACCCACCAAAGACAACTCTTCGATTTATTTCAGGGTAATGAACCCTGGCGACAAGGTTACCGTACGGGATCGGGTATTTGAAATGATTCCTGTTAACCATACGGTGCCAGGTGTCGGATACTGCATATCTACCCCCCAGGCTACTGTTGCCTTTAGCGGTGATACCACCACTAATGAAACGCTATGGCAGGTTTTAAACAGTTATCAAAATATTGATATGTTGTTTGTCGAAGCCGCTTTTTCGAACCATGATATCGAAATCAGTAAAATATCGAAACATTACTGCCCACAGCTGCTGGGCGAGGACATGAAAAAGTTAAATCATCGTCCGGATGTATGGCTTACGCACTTTAAGCCCGGCGAAGAAGAGTTGATCTATAACGAATGTGTCGAGGCAATGCCCGATTTCAACGTGCGCCAGTTGAGTGGCGGTGAAATATTCAGATTCTAGCCTGTTTTTCCATTCCTCCCGCATTCTCTGCGAGAATAATATTTTTTCCTGAACCCGATAATTTGCCTGAAAAGTTGATCTAAATTGCCGCTGTCAATTGCCAACTTGTTTCTTCTGTTGTTGTGACTGATATAATCTCTCCTTTTTAAAATGCCCACCCGGCGGCAACTGAGCGAATACCATGTTTGAAAACCTCACCGATCGACTGTCCAGAACCATGAAAAACCTGCGTGGGCAGGGGCGTCTCAGTGAGGACAACATTAAGGACAGCCTGCGCGAAGTGCGCATGGCTTTGCTTGAGGCCGACGTGGCTCTGCCGGTAGTAAAAGGTTTTATAGAGCGAGTCAGGGAACAGGCGCTTGGCAAGGATGTGGTTGGCAGTCTTTCACCTGGTCAGGCTTTGATCAAGGTGGTTAACGACGAACTCGTAGCGGTGATGGGCGATCGGCACGACGGTATCGATCTAAATCATAAACCGCCGATCACCATATTAATGGCCGGGCTACAGGGAGCGGGGAAAACCACCACGGTGGCTAAACTGGCGCGTCGCCTGATCGAGGTGGATAAAAAAAATGTCATGGTCGCCAGTGCTGATATTTACCGTCCTGCGGCTATAGAGCAGTTGCAGACATTGTCGAACGAAGTCAATGCTACCTTTTTCCCCAGCGATAGTTCACAAGATCCGGTTGATATTGCCCGGGGAGCGCTACGTGCCGCACAGAAAAACAATGCCGATGTATTAATCCTCGATACCGCGGGCCGGTTGCATATCGATCAGCAAATGATGGATGAAATCAAGGCTATACACGATGCGGTAAACCCTGCTGAAACATTGTTTGTAGTCGATAGCATGACGGGTCAGGACGCGGCCAATACCGCCCGGGCTTTTGGTGAGGCATTGCCGCTTAGCGGTGTTGTATTAACCAAGACCGATGGTGATGCGCGTGGCGGAGCGGCACTGTCGGTACGCCAAATTACCGGTAAGCCAATCAAGTACATCGGTTCTGGAGAAAAAACCGACGCGCTTGAGGCTTTTCATCCTGACCGCATGGCTTCTCGAATTCTCGGTATGGGTGATATTTTATCCCTGGTCGAGCAGGCGCAGGAAAAGGTCGACCACGAAAAAGCGGAAAAACTGGCGAAAAAAGTTAAGAAGGGTAAGGGATTTGACCTCGAAGATCTGCGCGATCAGTTCATCCAGATGGAAAACATGGGGGGGCTAGCCAGTATGATGGACAAGTTACCCGGTATGGGCGCGGGCGTATCGCAGGCAATGAAAGATCCGGCCCAGACCAGGCAAATGAAACGTATGGTGGCAATCATTAATTCGATGACGCCGCAGGAACGGCGTAAACCCGAGGTAATCAACGGTTCGCGCAAGCGCCGTGTTGCCGGCGGTTCGGGCACCCAGATTCAGGATGTTAATCGACTGCTCAAGCAGCACAAGCAGATGCAGAAAATGATGAAGAAAATGGGGAGTAAGGGCGGCATGGCCAACATGATGCGCGGGTTGAAAGGGAAGATGCCACCAGGGATGCCAATGTAAGTGCCTGAAATACCATTTATTAGTGGGATGTGGTTTGAAAAAAGACCCTGAATGGGCTTCACAGCAGGATATTTTTAGGTACAATACGCGGTCTTCTGACCATGGGTCAGCGCTATTCTTTTGTCTGGTGATATTTAGAGGTTTTTATGGTTTCAATTCGTTTGGCTCGCGGCGGCTCCAAGAAGCGTCCATTCTATCACGTCGTAGTTAGTGATAGCCGTAGCCCCAGAGACGGTCGTTACATCGAGCGTGTAGGATTTTTTAATCCTCAGGCACGCGGTCAGGAAGAAGAACTTCGTCTTGACCATGAGCGTCTTGATTACTGGATTTCAAAGGGGGCGCAGACTAGTGAGCGTGTCGCAAGCCTGATCAAGGTATCCCGCAAGGCGGCTTAAGGTTGATCTGAACCGGTATGCACCCGCAGGATGACGAATCTATCTGTGTTGGGCATGTTATCGGTGTTCAGGGTGTGAAAGGCTGGGTAAAGGTATTTTCAGATACCAGTCCCCGTGAAAATATATTGAATTACAGCCCGTGGATTATACAAACGGGTGAAGACACCATGACTGCCGCGGTAAGTGGGCGGCGTCAGGGGAGAAATGTTATAGCGCAACTAGCCGGGATCGAGGATCGTGACCTGGCCGCCGAGTTGATCGGTAGTAAGATTTACATAGAGCCCGGGCAGCTGCCGAAATTGAAGGAAGGTGAGTACTACTGGGCGGATTTGATTGGAATGGCGGTTGAATCGCTGGAATCCGAGCCGCTGGGCACGGTCGAGACAATGATGGAAACCGGGGCAAACGATGTCATGGTTTTGCAAGGTGACCGGGAAAGGCTGATCCCGTTTGTTATCGATGAAATAGTACAGGAAATCGATTTGGTCAATAAGCGCGTGGTTGTTGACTGGAAGCCAGATTATTAGTGCTGTTAACTAGTGCTGTTAAAATGAAAGTAGATGTAATCACGCTGTTTCCGGAACTGGTTAAACAGGTGACTGGCTGCGGAGTGGTGGGCAGGGCGGCAGACCAGGGATTGTTAGAACTCGATTGCTGGAATCCGAGAGATTACACCCGGGATCGTCATCGAACCGTAGATGATCGCCCCTATGGCGGTGGTCCCGGTATGCTGATGAAAGTGCAACCGCTGCAGGATACCATTCGGGCGGTTCGACAACACAGCCCAGAGGCGCGGCTGATTTATCTCAGCCCGCAGGGAAAGGCAGTGAAACAGGAGACGCTGGCGCGCCAGGTTGTAAAAGGAGCAGTCATATTCCTGTGTGGTCGATACGAAGGAATCGATGAGCGATTGCTACAACAGGAAGTTGATGAAGAGTGGTCCATTGGTGATTATGTCATTAGTGGCGGTGAACTCGCAGCCATGGTGTGCATTGATGCGATGACTCGATTGATCCCCGGGGCACTGGGGCATGCGCTATCGGCACAACAGGACTCGTTTAGCGAGGGATTACTGGATTGCCCGCACTATACGAGACCCGAAGAGTTTCAGGGTATGAAGGTGCCCGCGGTACTGATGAATGGGAATCATCGGCAAATACAGGACTGGCGCGAAAAACAGTCGCTCGGCAGAACATGGCAAAGACGCCCGGATCTGCTTGAAAACATCGATCTGGACGACAGGCAACAGACCCTGTTGAACGATTACATAGATGAACTTGGATAAATTCGTCGTATAGAACTAGAGGTCTGCCGATAGGCAGGCTGGAATTATTTTAGAGGAATTGAAATGAGCAATATAATTGCACAATTGGACGCAGAGCAACTTAAGACAGACATCCCGGCTTTTTCTCCCGGCGACACTGTCGTCGTGCAGGTGCGGGTAAAAGAAGGTACGCGTGAACGTTTGCAGGCTTATGAGGGTGTTGTGATTGCAAAACGCAATCGCGGTATTAATTCAGCATTTACGGTACGCAAGATTTCTCACGGTGAGGGTGTAGAGCGTGTTTTCCAGACGCACAGCCCAATGGTCGCGGAAATCAAGGTTAAAAGACGCGGTAAAGTACGTCGCGCAAAACTTTATTATCTGCGCGGACTGACCGGTAAAGGGGCCAGGATCAAGGAAAAGCTATAATAGCTGGATTCATTTTGTATAATCCGAAAGGCGTGGAGCAACAGCAACACGCCTTTTTTTATGGATATTGTTTTATGGATCTTTGTGTATAGATAAGGGAGCGCTGAAATTGACCCATCAAAAAATCAACTGTTTGATTGCCCTGCTATTTGTTAGCCTGTTGGGTAATTCGTGGGCGGATGAAAAGCTCGACATGTTGAAAAATATCTCGGCCGCCGGTGCTCCTGTTTTAACCCTGAAAATGATTGATCAGGCGCAACCAAAGTTCGATGTCGATTTGTTTGAATGGATTTTATGGGAACAGGAAAGATATTCGATACTGAGCCAATGGCAACAGTGGGACGATTTGCTGGTACGCATAGAGGGACTGCCTGGCGATTTACCGGAACAGTTCAAGGCGCAGGTGGCAACCTACAAAATCAGGGCGTACCTGGAAATTGGGCAGACCGCCACGGCACGGCAACTGCTGCGAGAGCAGTTGTGGCAGCCAACTGCGGGCGAAGTAACCGAATATCAAACCTGGCGTCGTCAGGTCATTGTTAGTTATCTGAAAGATGGCAGGATCGAAGACGCCCGTATTGCGATGTTACGTTTCAATCAGGATTTTGACAGTGAAGACGAGGCCTGGCTCATACTGCGAGCTACCGTGTTAATACAGGCGGGTCGTTACGACCAGGCAATTCAGATTTTACAGGTGCTGGATGCCTGGCAGGCCGAATTGACCAATCTGCTAGCGCAATACCGGTCAGGAATAACGAGTCACAAAGCGGTATGGGACCTGGTTAAAAGAGAAACAACCAGCAAAGAACTGCAACCAGGAGAACTGCCAACGCTCTGGGCCCTGGGTTATTACGCGGCGCAGCAAATGTCCGCTGTCGACCGTGTCGTTGCGCTGGAACAACTATTCATGTCAGGCATGACCTCGCCTCTCGAGCTTTTTCGAATACCGGCTGATCGCTTATGGGAAGCTTATATCGAATATGCTCAACTTGTCGGTAACCGGTCCGAGTTGCTGGTTGGAGACGATGCCAAATGGCTTGAGCTTGCTATTAAAGCAACTAAAATCACGCCGGTAAAAGCCCGATCATTGTTTGCTCAATTGATGCTACGAAGCCCCGACCGGGAAATTATCAATAGCGCCGCCGAGGGTTATATGCTTAGTTTTGAGGTGGTTGACGAATCCGAGCAGAATCTGCTTAATCAACTGTTTAACAAAAGTGAGACATTCTCCGATGCGACTGGAATTCCATCATTAATGCGATATCAACTAGTTGACCTGGCGTTAAAAAGGACAGATATCGAAGAAGCGACGCGATTGATGTCGGGCCTGAGTTCCTACCCCACCGGTACCAGCCGCTTTAAATGGCAGTTGCGTCAGGCTCGCGTATTAATCCTGGGGGGGCGTTACGAGGAAGGAAATCAGATACTGGAGTCCCTCATCAATGAATACCGAGAGCCGACTGCTGAAGATACAGACCGAATTCTACAGGTACTGTTCGATTTG
>QNFD01000151.1 GCA_003645435.1 Gammaproteobacteria bacterium
ACGTCCAGGTATAGCGGATCGGTCAGGGGCTGGGTTATCGGACCAGTCGTGCCCTTCGAGGTTTTTCCCGTGATTACCTTAATAGATGTGCCGAGTCGAGTTTCGTTTGGAATACTGCCGGCATCGTGTTCCTGGTAAAACGGTTCCGTCATCTTGTGCGCGGCGGGAAGATTGACCCAGAGCTGAAAGCCTTCGAGTCGGCCATTTTCCTGCTCCGGCATTTCCGAGTGTACTATGCCCTTGCCGGCAGTCATCCACTGGATACCACCCGCTTCGATGACACCTTCATTGCCGGCGCTATCCTTGTGCCGCATACGGCCTTCCAGCAAATAGGTCACGGTTTCGAATCCGCGATGGGGGTGGGATGGAAAACCGGCGATATAGTCATCGGGATTATCCGACCGAAATGCATCCAGCAGCAGGAATGGATCGAGGTCCGGCAAAGCGGGTTGGCCGATTACCCGAACCAGTTTGACACCTGCACCGTCAGTAGCCGGCATCCCCGTGATCAGGCTCCGAAGTCTCCGTGTTTCATATTTACTCTCATCAGCATTCATGTTTTTACCCTTTATTGTGGCGAGGCTTGCAGAGAATTCCCTGTCAGTGCCATGTATGGAATCAGAATTCCCTGCGCCCGGGGTGATAGTTTTACGCGGCAACATGGCTAAACCCATAACTTTTTTCGATTTGGTCCAACGCACCCGCGTAACTACTCTCTGCATCAACATTCATCTGGTCTGCCGCGATAATATTGACATCCTCGATGCCAATGAAGCGCAATACCTGTTTTAAATAATCGCTGACAAAATCTACCGGGCTTTGCAATGGCACGCCGCCGGTAGTGATGACGATATCGAAACGCTTGTTTTTAATCAGGCCAACGGGACCATCAGCAGTATACTGGAAGGTGACGCCGGCACGGCAAATTAGGTCGATCCAGGACTTTAATGTCGCCGGAATGCCAAAGTTGTACATCGGCGTTGTTAACACGATGTGATCTGCGTGTTTGATTTCATCGATTAACAGATCAGAAAATACGAGTTGCCGTCGCTGATCCTCGCTGCGATCCTGCGCCGGGGTAAAATTGGCGCCGACCCACGATTCATCGATAAAGAATAAATCCTGATTCAAATCACGCTGATTTACCCCAATGTTTTGGTACTGGGTTTCGAGTTTTTCTATCAGCTTGTCCCCCAGTTTTTTGCTGTTAGAGTTCGAGACGTTTGCACTCGCATCGATGCGAAGAATACGTGTTTTTGAGTTCACCTTGTTCACCTGCTTGTTAATGGGTTTAAGTAATGGGTTGAATTAATTGTTTGAATTTATGGCCCATTGGCCGGGGCCATGGACGAACAGCAGCAGAAAAGCGCCGCTAATAGCGATATTTTTCATGAACAAAATCATTTCCATTTGCTGGCCGAAGTCGCTGTGAAAAATGATTGCGGCAAGAAATGTGAATCCGCCCAGCAGGAAGGCCGCTATTTTAGTCTGGTAGCCCAGTAATACCGCGATACCGCCGAGTAATTCCAGCGCGATGACAGCAGGTAACAGCATACCGGGTACACCCACCGATTCCATATAACCCTGGGTACCCGCATAGCCACCTATTTTGCTGAAACCGGCCATGATAAAGATGATCGCGATCATTGAGCGCCCGATTAAAGTTGATGCGTTATTGATGTTTACCTTATTCATTTTGTTGCCTCTTGTTAATTGATAGTAGTATTATTGTTGTTCTATATTTTAAAATAAACAGTGAATAAATGAAAACACTGTTCTCATAAAAGGAACAATATGAATAAGTTTGAAGAACTCGAATCCTTCGTGGCCGTAGTTGACAATCAAAGCTTTAGTGCTGCTGCCGATAAACTGGGGGTAGCCAAGTCGATGCTGAGCCGGCGTGTGCGTGATCTGGAAAAACGCATGGGGGTACAATTGATGCAACGCACCACGCGAACCCTGTCTTTGACCGATACCGGCAGACATTTTTATCAACGCTCGGTCAGTTTGCTGGCCGACCTGAGCGATGCTGAGCAAATGGTTTCGGACTCGCAGTGCAGTTTATCAGGCAAGATAAAACTCGCAGCCGGGGTTGGCATAGGCATAGGCCAGCTTTCCAAACCTATCGCTGAATTTATGCTGCAGCATCCAGAAATTGAAATTGCCGTCGACCTGAATGATCGGCAAATCGATTTAATTGCAGAGGGATTTGACCTGGCCGTGCGCATTGGCCAAATGCAGGACTCTAGCCTGATCGCGCGTAAACTGGCCAGTGTGCATTTCGCGATCTGTGCCAGCCCTGAATATCTCGACAAGCATGGTGAACCGCAGCATCCTTCGCAATTATCTGGTCATCAGCTAATGGTATACAGTAATGTGCAGGTTGGTCAGCAATGGTTTTATCAGGAAAATGGCAAGCGTGTTACTCTCAGGGTGAAAAGCAGGTTGAGTGCCAATAACGGTGAGTTGCTGGCGAAAGTCGCCTGCCATGGCCTGGCAATTACTTCGGGGCCGCTGTTTTATCTACAGGGCTATATCGATCGAGGCGAACTGATACCGATTTTAACCGACTATCCTGCTCCGGAATCCGGCATGTACGCGGTATACCCTCCGGGACGGATAGTCACGCGCCGGGTCAAAATATTGAGTGATTCCCTGTTCGAGTACTTCCGTAATAGCAGTATATAGGCTTCCCGGGGGCTCAATCTGGACTGCTCGCAGGAATGATTTGCTTTGTTAGCGCTGGCGATAGACGCCACCCCCCTGATATCGATATACTGCCGCGATATTTTTTACCGGGTGAACGAATTGAGCATTAAATCAGATTTATGGATTCGCCGCATGGCCAAGGCCGAGGGCATGATCGAGCCATTTGAAGCAGGACAGGTACGAGAATCGGAAAATGGCAGAATCATTTCTTACGGCACCTCGAGCTATGGTTATGATGTGCGTTGCGCGAATGAATTTAAGATTTTCACCAATATCAATTCAGCTATAGTCGATCCCAAAAACTTCGACGCCAACAGTTTTGTCGATGTGCAGTCTGATGTCTGTATTATCCCGCCGAATTCCTTCGCCCTGGCACGAACCGTGGAATTTTTTCGCATACCGCGAAATGTGTTAACCGTCTGCCTCGGCAAGTCGACCTACGCGCGCTGCGGCATCATCGTCAATGTCACTCCGCTGGAGCCCGAGTGGGAAGGGCACGTGACGCTTGAATTTTCAAACACATCGCCGTTACCCGCCAAGATCTACGCCAACGAAGGCGTTGCCCAAATGTTGTTTTTTGAGTCAGATGAAGTCTGTGAAACCTCTTATAAGGATCGAGGCGGCAAATATCAGGGCCAGAAAGGGGTCACCTTGCCGAAGGCCTGAGGTTTGGTGTACGAATCATTATAAAAGTAATTGCCCTCCAGAGTATCACGGCTGTTTGCCAGTCAGGCATTAAGCGCAATGAGCTTCCGCTGCCGGCAACTGAGTGCGGAATTTAACACGGCCAAATGCAAAGCTGGATTCAAGCTCAGAAATACCGGCAATGCGAGTCAGCTTTTCCCTGACGAAAGTTTCATACTGAAGCATCCCCTGACTAACCACATTTAGCAAATTCCTAATGCTGGCCCGGACGTTTCATCATATGCTCGCGCTCTTGCTTGTTGGCCTGCTTCGCTACAATATACTGGTGAATTTGAACTTTTGAAACAATGTAACATTTATCCTTGGGGGGACTAGATCAATGAATTCACATTACCGGGTCGTAGTCATCGGCGGTGGGGTAGTTGGTGCATCCGTGCTTTATCACTTGGCCAGGTACGGGTGGAAAGACGTTTGCCTGATCGAACGGGATGTTCTTACCGCGGGTTCGTCATGGCATGCGGCCGGTGGTATCCACGCGCTCAATGCTGATCCAAACATGGCTGCATTGCAGGCCTACACCATCGATTTACTGTCCGAGATCGAGCAGGAAAGCGGTCAGGATATCGGACTGCATATGACAGGGGGTATTACCGTTGCCTCGGCGCCGGCGCGTTGGGAATGGTTACAGGCGACTTACAGAATTTTTCAAACCATCGGTATCGAAGATTGTCACCTGATGACGCCGGACGAGATCAAGGAAAAATGTCCCATAATGGATGTCGGTGGCGTGCTCGGCGGATTGTGGGCGGATCGTGAAGGCTATATTGATACTACGGGCACCGTGCACGCCTATGCCCGGGCCGCGAAGCAACGCGGTGCAGAAGTCATAGAACACAACCGGGTTTTGGAGCTGCGGCAAAGGCCAGACCTGAGCTGGGATGTAGTCACCGAGAAAGGCACTATCAATGCGGAGCATGTTGTTAATGCCGGCGGCTTGTGGGCGAAGCAGGTGGGCCGCATGGTGGGACTGGATTTGCCGTTGTCTCCCCTCAAGCATCACTACCTCGTGACAGAAACCATTGCGGAAATCGCCGCCCTGGATTTCGAGGTGCCGATGATGGTGGACCTCGAAGGTTTTACCTATATGCGACAGGATCAGCAGGGAATACTGGTCGGCATCTATGAACTCAACTACGAGCACTGGGAAATTGACGGTGCGCCCTGGGACTATGGGATCGAACTCTTCAATGAAGATATCGACCGTATTTCCGATGAACTGACCATGGCGTTCAATCGTTACCCTTGCCTGCAGGAGGTTGGCATCAAGAATTGGGTGAACGGCGCCTTCACTTTTTCCCCGGATGGCAATCCATTAGTGGGCCCGGTCCGGGGCGTGAAAAACTATTGGTTGGCCTGTGGGGTGATGGCAGGCTTTCTACAGGGCGGTGGTGTCGGTAAAACCCTGGCCGAGTGGATGATTCACGGGGAGCCTGAAGCCGATGCCTGGCCGATGGATATCGCCCGTTATGGTGATTTCACTTCCAACCGGGAATATATAAAACAAACCACGGGGCAGTTCTATTCGCGGCGTTTCGTGATGACTTACCCCAACGAACAATTACCCGCGGGGCGCCCGTTGAAGAAATCCGCCGCCTACACCGCGATGGCCGAGGCCGGTGCGGTCTGGGGAGAACTCTGGGGTCTGGAGGTTCCGCTGTGTTTCGGTCCCCCGGGGTTTAAGGAGACTCCAACGCTCAAACGATCAAACGCGTTTGAGCTGGTTGCGCAGGAATGTAAAGCAGTGCGTGAGAAAGTCGGCCTGCTCGATGTAAGCGCATTCTCCCGTTACGAAGTATCCGGTAAAGACGCACAAGCCTGGCTGGATCGCGTATTAGCCTGTCCCTTACCCAAACCTGGTCGTTCCCGTCTGGCGCCGATGCTGTCCGCGGAAGGTCGGTTGAAAGGCGATCTGACCGTATTTAACTGGGGGGATGGGACCTGGTGGCTGATGGGCTCGTATTACTTACGCAACTGGCACCTGCGCCGCTTTCACGACACTATCGAAGCCGAAGGCTTTAACGACGTTCAGGTAAAAGATATTGCAGACAACACGGTTGGATTTTCCCTGTCGGGTCCTAATTCGCGCAAAGTTTTAGAACAGCTGACCCACCAGGATATCAGTCACGAGGCACTGCCATTTCTCGGCTGCACCAGTTTGGACGTCGGTTTGATCCGGGCCAGGGTTTGTCGCATCTCGGTGACCGGGGAACTGGGATATGAAATCAATTGCAACGCATCTGAACATATTTCCCTGCGGGAAATGTTACTGGAAGCGGGCGAGGAGCACGGTATTTGCGAATATGGTTTCTATGCAATGAATTCACTGCGCATGGAAAAAAGCTTCGGCATTTGGTCGGCGGAGTTTATGCAGAATTACACGCCCGGGATGACCGGGATGGACCGATGGATTGATTTTGACAAAGATTTCATTGGTCGTGATGCAGCGTTGAAAGAAAAGTTGGAAAACTCGGCGCCACAGCGTTTGATCACCCTGGAGATTGACGCTGAAGATGCTGATGCTTCCGGCTACGAACCGGTTTGGAGTGGCGCTAAGCGAATTGGATTTATTACATCCGGTGTTTACGGCCACACTACCAACAAGAGCCTGGCAATGGCGTTGGTCGAGCCAGGCTTTACCGAAGTCGGCACGCAATTAAGTTGCCATGTTGTCGGGGTTGAGCGCTTGGCAACAGTCATTGCACATTCGCCCTATGATCCCGCGGGTAGTGCAATGCGCAAGTAACCGGGGTGACGGAATGATACAGATTACGGACGCAGTCATCACAAACCAAATACTAACTTCGTAAATCGATAACTCGCCAACCCCGTTGGCTGGCGATGATGCCCAGTTTCTCGTCCGGATTAACCGCAACAGGATTTGAGACTTGTTCGAGCAGGGCTATATCGTTGATCGAGTCGCTGTAAAAGTAACTACCCTCGAGATTGTGGCGGTTGTCTGCCAGCCAGGCATTGAGCGCAACGACCTTGCCTTCCTTGTAGGTAGGTGTGCCGAGGTAGTGACCGGTATATTGATTGTCAATTATTTCGGGTTCGGTGGAGAGGATATGGGGTATGTCGAGTAGTTCGGCAATCGGTTCGGTAATGAATAGATTTGTAGCGCTGATGATTATCAGGGTATCACCGCGATCACGATGACGGCTTAACAGGGCACGGGTTCCCGGGGCAACAATCGGCTTGATCCAGCTATCCACGAAATCGGCTCGCCAGCTATATAAACTGTCTAGTGAGTGTTTCG
>QNFD01000152.1 GCA_003645435.1 Gammaproteobacteria bacterium
AACCGATTTCTCCATTGCCAAACCGTAAATGATCAGGAACGTTTTCTCGTCTGTCCGACCGAGGAACATCTGGTCGCGTGTGGCAGTGTTCTGGGCGAGGACTACATTGACGATGGCAGTGGCGCAGGCCATGGGTGTAATTGCCGTATCGATTTTCGGGGTGATGATAGAAACGCTGATCTTGCCTGAGCTGCCGCGTAATCGAAAATCGGGTTTGTGTTCGTTCATGGGATGGACGGTCATATCGATCTCTGGCATACCAGGAATCGTAATGCGAACATTTGGGTCGGACATTTCAATGGTCAGGGGAGGCTTACTCTCGCTCGCGTGAAGAGCGGTCGTAAAAAACACGCCGAGGGCTATGGAAGCTAATAGTTTTTGCAATTTGGGGATTCCTGCAGTGTAAACGACCGATTTCAGTCAGCCGGGGAGTATATCGTAAAAGGCAATTCCGAAGGCATAATACCTGACTTTATGGCGATGGGTCGGTGCCCGGCGACGCTTTGGCAATTACCTGACAAGCCTCCACGTATCACAAGCTCTTAAGCAGTCTTCAATATTTTCTTCTGGGAGGAAGGTTTTGTTCTCACCACTACCACGCCAGGGCAAAGTATCTTTTCCATCTTTTGTTACTTTTATAGTGTACGGGTTGGAATCTTTTGTGAACGTAAGCGTAAGTTCTTCTTCGTCAAACTGTAAGTCTGTCAGTGTGGATTCGATGAGTTCGCTAATCGCTATTGATTTTCCAGAAGGGGACTCAGCAATTTCTTCTTCAGATAGCCCATTCTGAATAACCGAACCATTAATCGTAAGCCATTCGGTTGCACCCCAGAGTGTATATACCAACCACTTCGAGCCGGTATCATTTGAAATTTTCAAACCAAGGAATGCACACCCAGCCATGCCAGAGCTACCCAGGCGCGTATTTATTGTTACAAGCTGAGCTCCAATCCACTCGGAGTAAATCGGGTGAAACGGCAAGGTTTTTCTCGAAAAAAGAACAATGCCAAGAAATGTGGCTAACCAACTTGCAATTGAAGCACGCAGGGAAAAGAAAGTAGGACTCCACCCTTTTGGAATGCGCCACAATGCAGAAAGGATAAAAGAATATTGCTCCTCATAGCATTCGAGTATGGCAGGACGCTGTTCACTCATTATCTAACTACTCACTTTAAAAATTTGCCATAGGGTTGCTGATGGTTATATTTAATTTGAGGCTACCATATGAGCCTATTTGGTTATACGACCGGTTTAGATATGTATGTTATTTGGCGGGTGGCGAACCCTGGGAAGTTTGGTTGCAATAATGCCAGGGTGTAAGCTGCATATAATTGTTTTTTCTACCGACATGAAATTTATTTTATAGATCGATGCTGGATAAACCACCCGAAGATTTTACCAGGCTTTTAATTGCGTACAGCATTGACGACGTAACTATAGATGAGTTGGAAATGATCTATAGCCCGCAGGAGATCATTAACCATTGTCTTGCTGCAATTGAGTATCTGGTTAAAGACTGGATTGAGGCCGCTTTGATGCTCAAGGAACTGGTCATTAGTTCAAAGCTAAAGGACCACAAGATCGATTATCAGCCTCTGATTGCGAATTCGAAGTTACTGGAAATGTCTCAGCGGTGGCTTTTTGTAGAGCCATCGCTACGCAAGGAAGCCATTATTTATGTTATGGGGAAGTTAAGTGACAAACAGTATTTGCCAATATTAAATGAGGTATTCGAATGTTGTAAGGATACGAATCCATTTATTATGGAAAAGTTAATGTTCGAATTAGGCTGGCTCGAGGATGAACATTTCGATGATAAATTCAATTACCTGCTAACCCATGAAAATTTTGTTTTCCGATTATCCTGTATAGAAGCGGTTCAGGGCGAGGCAGAGCAAGGCAACCAGGCATCCATTGATAGGCTGAACGCTTTAAAAAATGATCCACATCCCGCTGTTGTTGCAGCCGCCATGGAAGATTGCTATTTTTTTAATTTGGCGTGCGTCAACTGTAAGCGTGATTTGTACGACGAGTATTCTGCAGACTATGATGCACAAGAAATCTCTGTCGAGCAATTCACCAGGTGGATAACCGAGAAGCTCGGGTAGAGATTTTTTTGCACCGCGAGAAACCGGGACAGATTTATTTAATCAGACCATATTACTAACCATTGAAATCCACACGTACCCGAGAGCCACGAAATGAACGACAACGAATACACCCCACCCAAAGTCTGGACCTGGGACAGCGAAAGCGGCGGCAAATGGGCCGGCATCAACAGACCGATTGCAGGTCCCACCCATGAGAAAGTGTTGCCGGTGGGAGACGTTTACGACGCAGAGGAGTTTCTGGATACGGCTTCGTATTCACACGTCCTGCGTTGGGCGCGGGCAATCCTTGAAAGGGAGGCTGTACAGCAGGGGTTGGCGGCTACTCGCTAGTTCGTCTCCTTAATATCTGTTTATCTTTACCGAAAATGTTAACCGACGCGCCGCAGTATTCGATCCAGCATGCGGTCGCTCAGGACGCGCTTTAACCAGGCGAACAGGTAGGTCGGGACCTTCCGGGATAGCGAATTTTGGGTTGTCTGCTCTCCAGGGCGTGCACCACGCGTTTCAGAACGGTCTCGGGTGGCAGCGTAAATGGTTGCACGTTTCCGCTCATTTCAAAACGTTGAATCATTTTCTGGTAGCGTTCGCGATGAGCACTGTTTTTAACCTCGATGTGTTGCTGGAAGGCGCGATAGGCGTTTGCTCGAAACCGGTTTTCTACCGGTCCGGGTTCGATCAGGCTGACGTGAATATCCGTCCCGGCAAGCTCCAAACGCAGGGTGTCGCTGAACCCTTCGATGGCGAATTTGCTGGCGTTATACGCGCCGCGCATCGGCATCACGGCAAATCCGAGTATCGAGCTGTTTTGAATAATACGGCCGTAGCCTTGTGCGGGCATGACCGGAAGGAGGAGATTATAAATAGATCTGTCCCTGTTTGCTGAGGCAGTATTACTCAACCGAAGCATCGCAGTGGATTGCAGAGCAAAGTGTCGATGAAGATGAGGGGGTGAGCCCTGAAGGTGGCATCGGGCGAGGCATTATTGGGATATATTTCTTGACAGGGATGGTTTTGTTGATCTAGAGTGTTTCCTGTTTCGAAACAAGAAATTAATTGAATGCAATTAAAACCACAAGATACCTTACTAGTACTTAAATACTGGTCACTTAAGCAGGATAATAAGAATAGCAGCGTTCGTGATATCGCGGAATCTATAGGCATCAGTGCCAGTGAAGTTAGTAAAGGCGCAAAACGGTTGATAGCTTCGCATCTGGTGGTGGAGCGAAACGGTCAAATGTTCGCTGAGTCTAACGCACTGCAGGAATGGCTTAGCTATGGAGTGCGTTATGCTTACCCGCAGGAGAGCGTAGGCTATGGTCGGGGTATGGCGACTTCGTGGAATTGCCCTGTTTTAAGGAGCGAAATGGTTCCCCCGACCCCTGCTTTGGTTTGGCCCATCGCGGGAGGAGATGTAGAGGGTGCTCTTATCAAACCTATTCACGAATCAGTTCCCGTCGCCGCAAGTAGAGATGAACGGCTCTACCTTATATTATCGTTGCTAGAAGCAATTAGGGGTGGGAAACCCAGAGAATTGGCTGTCGCTCGAAAAATAATGGCAGATTTGATTAAAAGAGAGTAATGAAAAGCTACGAATTTAATCTGGAGCAGTTAGAAAAAATTGCTATGGCGCTGGGTGATTTATTGGCAAAGGTGACTTTCGTGGGCGGTTGCACAACCGCTTTGTTAGTAGATGAGGCTGCATTTTTTGGAATACGCGCAACAGATGATGTCGATATCATAGTCGATGTGGCGTCCCGGGTTGAATATCACAAAATTGGAAAGGCGTTGCGAAAACGCGGATTTCGCGAAGATAAAGAAGGCCCAATGTGTCGATGGTTGCTTAACAGTAACGATCGGCAAATCAAGTTGGATGTAATGCCGATCGACGACAAAATATTGGGATTTTCGAATC
The DNA here is from genome assembly GCA_003645435.1 of Gammaproteobacteria bacterium. Next base: position 4,024 of record QNFD01000152.1, read on the forward strand.
GATGGTATGGCTCGGCGATTAAGGAGTCTTTACTAGTCGCCCTACCAGGTGGGACACCTATTCAAGTCGTGAGCCCAGTTTATTTTATCGCAACTAAATTCGAAGCTTTTGCAGGCCGTGGAGAAGGTAATTACTTTAGTCATGATTTAGAAGACATTATTTTCGTTATGGAAAACAGGAGTGGGTTGATACTGGAATTGGCGGATTGCTCACCAGAACTAAAAACATATTTTTCCAGCCAGGCCAGTTTGTTACTAAACGATACGTTCTTAAATGTGTTGCCCGGACTATTGAATAACTCAGAAACTGCCGTTGCCGTTGAAGATAGTTTGAAAATTATGAAATCATGGGCTTAAATGCAATCAATAAATTTATCCTCGGCGGCAAATGGGCCGACGTCAATCGACCGATTGCCGGTCCCACCCATGAGAAAGTGCTGCCGATGGGCGACGTTTACGACGCAGAGGAGTTTCTGGATACGGCTTCGTATTCACATGTCCTGCGTTGGGCGCGGGCAATCCTTGAACGGGAGGCTGTACAGCAGGGGTTGGCGGCTTCTCGCTCATTCGTCCCCTTTATCTGATTATCTTTACCGAAAAGGTCAACCGACGCGCCGCAGTATTCGATCCAGCATGCGGTCGCTCAGGAAGCAAGAAGCAAGGTCTGACCCCAAGTACCATCGCTATATGATCCATATAAGACTCATATCCGTCTTGACAAAGCATCAAAAACTTACTACTGTGATTCACAGAAAGATCATAAGGCCTTTACATGATCTATATATAAACCAAACACTAAATCATGCCAAAGTCCATCACACGTACTTACTCACGTTATAGCCGCGATGCGTCCGCCTTATTCGCCGGGCTAATCCGTACAGCGCGGATAGAGCGCAAACTCACTGTGCAGGAGGTGGCAGACCGTGCGGGTATTTCCAGAGGGCTGCTTCAACGGATCGAGAAGGGCGATCTCAAATGCGAAATAGGCGCTGTATTCGAAGTGGCTACTATTCTCGGGATCAAGCTGTTTGGTGCGGATGAAAGCACGCTAATAAAGCATCTGCGTCGGACTGAGGACAAGCTGATGCTACTGCCAAAATCTGTTCGCAAGAAAACCAGGGCGGTGCGCGATGATTTCTAGCACAGAGAGGGAAGCCTTCGTCTGGATATGGCTGCCGGATGAGACGGAGCCCGTCGTGGCCGGACGGTTGGAAGCCGAAAACGGTAATATCCTGTTTAACTACGGTAAGAGCTATCTTGAGCGTGTTGGCGATCGCAAAAGCGCGATTGCAATTTACGAACCTGAGCTACCATTGACGGCCGGCTCTCTTCCCCTGCTCGAAGGCTTGAACATGCCCGGCTGTATCAGGGATGCTGCACCCGATGCGTGGGGACGTCGCGTGATCATCAACAAAAAACTGGGACTCAAAGGCGCAAGCACGGATACTGCCGAGTTGGATGAGCTGACCTATCTGCTGGAATCGGGATCAGACAGGATCGGTGCGCTCGATTTTCAGCGTTCACCGACCCTATACGTGCCACGTGCCGCTAACAATGTAAGCCTGGAAGAGTTAACTGAGTCCGTCGAACGAGTTGAAAAAGGAGTGCCCCTCACGCCAGAGCTGGATCAAGCGTTGTTCCATGGCAGTTCCATCGGTGGTGCTCGACCAAAAGCCTTGATCCAGGATCAGGGGAAAAAGTACGTGGCAAAGTTTTCTTCCAGCACCGATATCTACAGCGTCGTCAAGGCCGAGTTCATTGCCATGCGGTTAGCCGCTTTGGCAGGTCTTAATGTTGCACCTGTAAAACTGGACAAGGCCGCAAATAAAGATGTGCTTCTGATTGAGCGCTTTGACCGCATTTCGATGGACAATAAGTGGTCACGCAAAGCCATGGTATCTGCGCTTACATTGCTAGGCCTGGATGAGATGATGGCACGATACGCCAGCTATGAAACGCTTGCTGAAATCATCCGTCACCGTTTTATCTACCCAAAGGATACGCTTAAGGAGCTATTCTCACGGCTCGTCTTTAATATTCTGTGCGGCAATACAGACGACCATGCGCGGAACCATGCTGCGTTCTGGAATGGCAGCGAGCTGACACTAACCCTTGCTTATGACATTTGTCCGCAAGGGCGTACAGGCAATGAAGCCTCACAAGCCATGCTGATTTGCGGGAATAATAATCTCAGCCAGCTAAAGACTTGTCTTGAAACCGCGCATAACTTCATGCTCTCCGGGGAAGAAGCTCGTGCTATTTTTGAGAAACTGACTGCTGCAATTGAACGAAATTGGGAGTCCGTGTGTGAAGAAGCTGAATTGAGTGAGGTGGATCAAAGACTTTTATGGAGACGTCAGTTCTTGAATCCGTTTTCCCTGGTAACCGATTAAGTATTTATCTATTTTGGGTTTAATTGATTGCTCTACTGCTTAAGCAAGCTAATGATCAATGGAGTTTGACCCGAATGGCACTTACTTAATGACTGGAAATATCGTCATACCGGGCTTGACCCGGTATCCACTATAAGAGGCCTCGGGAAAACTCAGTAAACACTGTGCAATGGATCCCGGCTCGGAGGCCGGGACGACGATATTCCGCTTAAGTAAGTGCCATTCGGGTCAGAGCACAATTAACGTTAATATT
>QNFD01000153.1 GCA_003645435.1 Gammaproteobacteria bacterium
CCCAAAGCATCTGTCAAAGCGAGTTCGAAAAAGAAGTCCGCCGCGAAGAAAAAAGCCTCGCCGAAAACAAAACTGACCCAAAAGACTACTCCAAAGAAATCAAAAGCAGCGCCCAGGGCCTCTACGAAGGCAAATGTTTCAGCAAAAACCAAGGCTGCTCCGAAGACTACTAAAGCGACCCCGAGAACAAAAACAACGACAAAAACCAGGGCCAAACCTAAGGCCACTGCAAAAGCTAAAACCGGGTCCAGTCGGGCAGGTTCAATCGTTCCACCCGGTTCGGACAAGGTTTAGCGCATGAGTGAAGAAAGCACAATCGAGGATGCCAAGAGCGGTAGTTTAATGTCACACCTGTTCGAATTGCGTGATCGGGTGTTCCGCATGGTGTTATCGATACTGGTGATTTTTGTCTGCCTGTTTTACTGGGCCAATGATATTTATACCTATCTTGCAGTGCCGCTAACGCGCCACTTACCAGAAGGCTCAAGTATGATTGCGATAGATGTCGCCTCACCTTTCCTGACGCCTTTCAAACTGGTACTGATGTTGTCAGTTTTTCTCTCGATGCCGGTCATCCTCTATCAATTCTGGGCATTCGTTGCGCCTGGCCTTTATAGCAAGGAAAAACGCATCGCTGGACCCTTGCTGGTATCGAGTATCCTGCTGTTCTACCTCGGCATGGCATTCGCGTACTACGCTGTATTTCCACTGGTGTTTGGGTTTTTTACTTCGGTTGGGCCTGAAATGGTCGCTATAACGACCGACATCGGGCGTTATCTTGATTTTGTGCTGGCACTTTTCTTTGGTTTTGGGCTTGCGTTCGAGGTGCCTATTGCGACTATTATCCTGGTCGCGATTGGCGTTACCACCCCCACCAAGCTGGCCGAAAAACGTCCTTATATCATAGTCGGGGCATTCATTATTGGAATGTTTCTGACCCCGCCCGATGTTATTTCACAGGTATTGCTGGCAGTTCCGATGTGGGTGTTATTCGAAGCCGGCGTTATCGCCTCGGCGATGATTTTCAAGGACCGGCTCGAAGCAGAAGCAGCGGCAGCTTCGGAAGAAGACGCTAGCGATGATGCGGACGATTCTCAGCTCAGCGAAGAAGAAATGGATGCGGAGCTTGATCGCATCGACGAAATGGAAGACGGTGATTCAAAAACACCGTAAACGAACCGACTAACTGAACCAGAAAATTTTTCGATGCCGATAGAACCCAGGCCGCTTAGAAACCCGGCGTTACTCATTATCCTGGATGGATTCGGCCTCAATCCAGATCCTGAAAACAATGCGGTAGTGGCGGCGCATACACCCAACTTCGATCGATATTTCTCGTCAAACCCGATGACCAGTCTTGAAGCCTCGGGTTCGGGTGTCGGCTTACCCGATGGACAAATGGGTAATTCAGAAGTCGGTCACATGACCATTGGTAGCGGAACTATCGTCAAACAGGATCTCGTGCGTATCGATGAGGCGATTGGAAATCAAAGCTTTTTCGAAAATCCTGCACTATTAAACGCCGTCCTCGCAGCAAAATCCGCAAAGCGTCCCCTGCACCTGCTGGGCCTGGTATCTAATGGCGGTGTGCATAGTCATATCGATCACCTGAAGGCCCTGATCCGTCTCTGCGGTCGGCAGGGTGTTGTCCCACAGGTTCATATGATCACCGACGGCAGAGATACCGCACCCCGGGCGGCGCTGGCTTACCTGCCCGAACTGGAATCTCTGTTAAAGGAATGCGGGGGACATATCGGTAGTATCTGCGGTCGCTACTACGCTATGGATAGGGACAATCGCTGGCAGCGGACAAAGCTTGCCTGGGATGCAATCGTAAAATCCATCGCTGCGGCCGCGCAATCCGCGGACGAGGCAATTCAGCAGAGCTATGATAATGGTGTTTACGACGAATTTATTAAACCAGTCCTGTTACCAGGCTTTGCTTCGATGCAGGCCGGCGATGAACTGATATTTTTTAATTTTCGTAATGATCGTACCAGGCAAATTTCGGCTGCACTGGCGCTAGCGGGTTTCGATGAATTTGATCGGGGCAGTGACTATGAGCCGATTAGATTGACCTGCATGACTTATTACGATGCAAAACTGGAATCACCCATTGCCTATGCGCCGATACGACCCGAGGTAACCTTAGGCAGTGTCGTCAGCGAAGCGGGATACCGACAGTTTCATTGCGCCGAAACCGAAAAATATCCGCATGTCACCTTTTTCTTTAATGGTGGTCGAGAACAATGTTACCCGGGAGAGGATCGCAAATTAATCGCCTCACCCAGGGTTGCGACCTACGATCTGTGTCCTGAAATGAGCGCTGAAGAAGTCGCTGATACGATGATCGAGGCGTTAAAATCGCGGCAGTATGAATTTCTCGTGGTGAACTTCGCGAATGGAGACATGGTAGGCCATACCGCGATACGCGACGCGGTAATAAAGGCGGTGGAAGTGCTGGATCGGGAAGTAGGGCGAGTACTCGATGTTGCGCTTGAACAGGGGTACGCGGTGGTATTGACAGCCGATCACGGCAATTGTGATGAAATGGTAAATCCGGTAACCGGGGAACCCCATACCCAGCACAGTTTATATCCGGTCCCCTGCATGGTAATCGATAAAAATATCAGCGCTTTGGCGAAAGGTGGTAATTTATCGGCGATAGCGCCAACATTATTACAGATTATGGGTATACCCAAACCGGAGTCGATGACCGGCAATTCGCTAATCATTAGTGATTGAGGAAAGATTTTTTCGTAAATTTTGGTTAATATATAGATAAATGTGAAGGAATTAACAATTTATGGCGACCTTACCCGAAACACTCACCAAAACCGATTTATTTAGTGGACTAGATGATGCGGATATCGAAATGGTCGCCTCTCAGACCGTGTTACGCCAATTTCCCAAGAACACGGTGATTGTCAGTCAGGGAGACGATACCGATTCTATTTACGTCATTATAAAAGGTAAGGTGGATGTTTTTCTACACAATGACAAGGGCAAGGAAATCATTATAAACACCATGGGCGTGTGTGAATCCTTTGGCGAACTGGCGCCGTTAGGTGGAATTCCGCGCCAGGCCAGTATTATTACCACGGAAGATTCGACCTTTGGTGTTATCTCGCGCCAGGTTTTTATGGATACCCTGCTGGTTAAACCTACCGTCAGTATGAAAATTATCGACCTGCTCATAACTCGAATCCAGGATTTGACCGAGGAAGTAAGCAGCCTCGCGTTGGAAGATGTTTATAATCGGGTTGTGCGGGTGCTGTACAAACATGCGGACGAGGTCGGTGATAAGCTGATTACCGAAAAACTGACCCAACAGGATATCGCTAGTCGAGTAGGCGCCACTCGTGAAATGGTCCATCGTATCCTCAAGGAACTCAAAACCGGTGGTTATATCACAATCGAAGGTAAGCACATTACGATTGAAAAGAAACTGCCTTCAGGCTGGTAAAAATCAGGTTTCTCGCCACACCCTCTTAAATGCTAAGATACCGCGCGTAATTATCAACGAGGTAAATTGTAGTGGCGGGTCATAGTAAATGGGCAAATATTCAGCACCGCAAGAAAGCACAGGATGCCAGGCGAGGAAAGCTATTTACCCGATTAATTCGTGAAATTGTTGTTGCCGCCAAGGCTGGCGGCTCCGATCTCGATGCAAATCCCGCGCTGCGTGCCGCGGTTGAGAAGGCCAAGTCCCAGAGTGTGCCAAAGGATCCCATCGACAGGGCGATCAAACGCGGTGCCGGGGAACTCGACGGTTCCGATTTCGAAGAAATCCGATACGAGGGTTATGGCCCGGCGGGTATAGCCTTTATCGTTGATTGCCTGTCAGACAATCGAAACCGAACCGTGGCTGAAGTGCGCCACGCCTTCAGTAAATCAGGAGGCAACCTGGGACAAACCGGCTCGGTCGCTTACATGTTTGCCAGCGTTGGTGTACTGCTTTATTCTCCCGAACACGATGAAGATACGATTATGGAAGCTGCCCTCGATGCCGGCGCTGAGGATGTAATCGTCGACGAGGATGGTAGTATCGAAGTGCTGACCGCTGCCGAAGACTACGTCAAGGTCAAACAGTCGATGACCGAAGCCGGGCTCGAACCCGAGGAATCTGATTTAACCATGCGCGCATCGGCCAATACTGCACTGGAACTCGAAGATGCAGCCAAAGTATTGCGCCTGGTCGATATGCTGGAAAGCTCCGACGATGTGCAGGAAGTTTATTACAATGCCGAGATTCCAGAGGAAGCTTATGACTGACGCAAAACTATCGGTCATAGCGAATAGCCAGGTGTGATAATACTGGGCATAGATCCTGGATCGAGATGCACCGGGTTTGGCCTGATAGACAATGCGCCCAACCGAATCACCTATATGCATAGCGGTTTTTTCAAAATTAAAGGTGAAAATCTTGCCCAACGTCTCGGCCAGATCTATACCCATATCGATGAGTTAATTCGACAGTATCAACCGCAGCAAATGGGTATTGAACAGGTATTTATGCATCGAAACGCAGATTCGGCGTTAAAGCTTGGACAGGCCCGTGGGGTAGCAATTTGTGCAGCTCATTTGGCGGGTCTCGAGATCGCCGAGTATGCACCCCGGGAAATCAAACAGGCTATCGTCGGCACCGGTTCTGCAAGCAAGGACCAGGTTCAGCACATGGTGCGCCACCTGCTCAGTTTGCGCCAGCCGTTGCAGGAAGACGAGAGCGATGGACTCGCAATTGCTATTTGTCATGCACAAATTTATGCTACCCAGCAAAAAACCGGGCTTGACCCCAAATTACTCAAACGTAGGAAAAGCAGGCGCAGATGATCGGTCGATTAAAAGGCATACTGGCAGCTAAAAGGGCACCGCGGATATTAGTCGACTGCAATGGTGTGGGCTACGAAGCCGATGTATCGATGACGACTTATTACGCGTTACCCGAGACCGGTGAGGCGGTTTCGGTATGGACCCACCTTGTCGTTAAGGACGACTCGCATTCACTCATCGGGTTTACCACGGAGCGCGAGCGCAAGCTATTCCGCCAGTTGATTCGCGTGAATGGTGTGGGCCCGAAGATGGCGCTGACTATTTTATCCGGTATCAACGACCAGGAATTCGCGCACTGCGTATTACAGGACGATATTCTAACTCTGACGCGCTTACCCGGAGTGGGTAAGAAAACCGCCGAGCGATTGATCATTGAAATGCGCGATAAGGTAGAGAGTTTACTGGATGTTGGTGAGGTCGATTCGGAAACGGGCACAATTTCAGCCGCGCCGGGCCTGTCGAGTAAAAATGAAGCAGTGGAAGCCTTGCAGGCGCTTGGCTATAAAACAACCGATGCCGAGAAGATGATCCGGCAGCTGGGATCTACTGCCGGCGAGGAAATGAATGCCGCCGCGCTAATCAGAAAAGCCCTACAGGCCTCGGTGACCAGGTGATGGAGGAAGAGCGTCTCATCAACCCACTGTCGAACGCCGAAGAAAGCTCGCAGGAACGAACGTTACGGCCGAAAACATTAAAGGATTATGTGGGCCAGAACGAAGTCTGTGAACAAATGGAGATATTCATTCAGGCGGCCAGACATCGAAACGAGGCCCTCGATCACGTACTCGTATTTGGTCCGCCCGGTCTCGGTAAAACAACCCTGTCACATATTATTGCGAATGAAATGCAGGTTAGCCTGCGGCAGACATCGGGCCCGGTGATCGAAAAACCGGGTGACCTGGCGGCAATTCTAACCAACCTGGAAGAACACGACGTATTGTTTATCGATGAGATTCATCGCCTCAGCCCGGTAGTAGAGGAAATACTCTACCCGGCAATGGAGGATTACCAACTCGATATCATGATTGGCGACGGACCCGCGGCGCGATCAATCAAGCTCGACCTGCCGCCTTTCACGCTGGTTGGGGCTACCATGCGAGCCGGCCTGCTAACCTCGCCGCTGCGCGATCGGTTCGGCATCGTGCAACGGCTCGAATTTTATTCGAGTGAAGATCTGAGCACGATTATCCTGCGCTCCGCGGCATTGCTCGGAATTGAAATTGGCGAGGGCGGGGCCGGGGAGATCGCGAAACGATCACGAGGCACGCCCAGAATCGCAAACCGCTTGTTAAGACGCGCCCGGGACTATGCCCAGGTAAAGGCCGATGGGGTCATCAGTGTTGAGGTTGCTAATGCCGCACTCGACATGTTGAAGGTTGACCAGTCGGGTCTCGATCATATGGACCGGCGATTAATCCTCTCGTTGATCGAGAAATTTGAAGGTGGCCCGGTAGGTGTCGAGAGCCTGGCAGCGGCTATCGGTGAGGAACGCGGTACCATCGAAGATGTCATTGAACCTTACCTGATCCAGCAGGGACTTATGATGCGAACACCACGAGGTCGTGTGGTAACATCGCTGGCTTATTCGCACTTTGGGTTTAAACAATCGGGACAAGGTGAAATTAGTCTCTAGCCGGGACCCTCAACTGCAGTTATGGTCTGCGCAGCAGATTTCCAATTGATACAAAAGACGATTTTAAAATGACTGATACCTCCATATTATCTTTGATGCTGAATGCCAGTATTCCAGTTCAACTGGTACTGCTAATTTTGCTGTTCGCATCGATATTTTCCTGGGCCCTGATGTATGTTAAGCGCA
>QNFD01000154.1 GCA_003645435.1 Gammaproteobacteria bacterium
GGCTGTTCACAGGCAGTGTATATCGAAGATGAGCCAGTACTCGTTCGAAATTACGATTACTCACCTTATGTTTTCGATGGCCTGTTAATGCGCAGCCATTTTGACCAACGCGCGGTTATTGCAATGATCGACTGCATGTCGGGTGTACTCGACGGTATGAATGAAGATGGCCTTGCGGTATCGATGTCATTTGGTGGCCGCGAAGAGTTTGGCACCGGTTTTGGCATCACAATTTTACTGCGTTATATCCTCGAGTATGCGACCAACGTCAAGGAAGCAATCGAACTGGTGAAGGATATTCCGGTGCACGGCGCCTATAACGTGACACTGCTCGATCGCAACGCTAACTACACCACGCTCAGCATGGCGGCCGATGAGACGACGCGGATTACCGACGCTGCCATCGCGACTAATCAGCAACAGGGCGGTGGCTGGCCAAAGTATCAGGAACGAGTGCGAACTGCACTGCGATTTGAATATCTAACCGATGTCGTTAACCAACGAGCGCACAACGTTGACAGCTTCGCCCAGCAGTTTCTGCAGCCACCCCTGTACAGCAATGAGTTTGCCAAGGGCTTCGGCACCCTTTACACAGCGGCCTACTATCCCAGCCGTGGTGAATGCCGCATCCTCTGGCCCGACAACACCTGGCGACTTGGTTTTCAGGACTTTCATGAAATCGAGTATACGATTGGTTTTAATGATCCTGCGGGTTACCCGGCACACAGCCAGCGGTATGCGGAAGTTTATACCAGCGGGCGTTTGCCGGGGCTGGCTTTTTAGTAAGGTCTAAGGGATACCCTCACCCTAAAGACTAGGAACTACCCTCGTCGAGCACTCTCTGCAGGGTTTCCTCGGTGAATAACTGCAAGCCGATTTCAGCATTGTAGCCGTGGATTTCCTTAACATCGAGTGCGCGCATAAAGGCCAGGATTTCCTCGCTGATCACCTGCCCGGGCATCAGGATTGGAAATCCAGGGGGATAGGGCGTAACAAAGCTGGCCGACACCAGTTCGCGGCCGGATTTCATTGCCTTGCCTATAGTGTTTTTTTCGATTGTCATGTATTCACAGTTTTCATCGTCGTAGGCGAGGAAGAACGCGGTACGAATATCGCCTTCCGGTGTCGGTGGTATTTGATTCGCTCCGGGACAAAAAGCGCGATGAAAATAACTAAAGTCAGGTAGTGGCGGCAGGTCAACGGATAGTGAATGAACGCGTTTATCGATAATACGTCGTTCAACACGGCTCGCGTCCTCGCGTTGCAAATCGAGTTCGGTCGCAATCTTTACCAGGACCTCGATTAAAAAAGCGACCGAACTACGCGTGGTACCAATATTGGTCATAAACAGTACCGTATTGCGCGAGGTTTTGTTGATCTGAATACCGTACTTATCCATCAAATACTCGTTTTTAAAGGTATCGCCGTCGATACCGGTCTTGCCGACATACAGGGTCAGACGGGTTAAGTCGATGACGAAATCGTCCGTTGCCCAGGCTTCTTCCATACTGCTGTTGCGCCAGCCTTTTTCCGGATCGAAATAAGACTTTATACCCGAGGGCCGATACTCTTCCGGAATCATGTCGTCGGCATTGAGAAACTCAAAATAGCGGCTCAGTAGTGAGTGCGAAGCGACGCGCTCGCGAATTGCCATCGCCAGTTCGATTTGTTTTTGCACCATTTCGAAGCCTTCCAGTTCAACCTGGCGCCGGCCGATATCGAGCGAGGCAATAATCTGGTAATTCGGTGAAGTCGAGGTATGCGTCATAAAGGCCTCGGCGAAAGGCTCCTGCACCTTGTGATTGAAATCCTGATCATAGATATGAATCATCGAGCCCTGGCGTAAGGAGGTCAGCGATTTATGCGTCGATTGCGTGGCATAGACCCTGATCCGAACTTTCTCCGGATCGGGCAGCAGGCGCTCGTTGATCAGGTCCTCGTCGCTGAGCTTGCCGATGCGTTTTTTATAGGCGGCATATTCGCTGGCATAGGTTTCACTTCGATAACGTGCTTTCAAGCGCCTCGCGGTAGCCATTGCGGTACGGCGCCGGTAGGTCGGCGTAAAACCGGCGAATGCGAACCAGGCCTCGTCCCAGAGGAATATCAGGTCCGGCTTGATTGCCAGGCACTCTTCCATCACGCGCTCGACGTTATAGACGATACCGTCGAAGGTACAGTTGGTGAGTAGTAGCATTTTGACCTTGTCGAGCTGGCCGGAATTTTTGTACATCAACAAATTGCGTTTGATTTCGTGTAACGGCACCGCGCCATACATGGAATAATCGTCCAGGGGGTAGGAATCGAGGTAACACACATGTGCGCCCGCAAGCACCATGCCGTAGTGGTGCGATTTGTGACAATCCCGGTCGACCAGGACGATATCGCCGGGCCTGACCAGCGCCTGGACGACGATTTTGTTGGCCGTCGAGGTGCCGTTGGTGACGAAATAGGTGCGTTTCGAGCCAAATGCCCGCGCTGCGAGTTTCTGTGCTTTCTTGATCGGGCCATGGGGCTGCAGTAGTGAATCGAGTCCACCCGAGGTAGCCGAGGTTTCGGCCAGAAATATATTGATGCCGTAAAACTGCACCATGTCCTTGATCCAGTGTGACTTGGTAACCGATTTGCCTCTCGAAATCGGCATCGCATGGAATACGCCAGTGGGCTGTCGGCTGTACTTGCGCAGGGCGTTAAAAAACGGTGTCTCGTAACGAAGCTGAATACCTCGCAGTAAATTCAGATGCAAATCCAGGTAATCTTCCTGCTGATAAAAAATGCGTGAAAACTTTTGCGTGACATTACCGGCGATATCCTCTACCGAAGCGTCGGTGACCAGGTAAAGGTCGAGTTCGGGGCGTAGTTCCGACAACAGGTTGCCGAGTAGCGGCCCACGCTCGGTTGCCGGGGTATCTTCATAGTCTGCCTCGTTGATCTGAGACAGGTAGCGTTGCAGGATTTCGAGGTGATTCTCCGAGTGCAGCGGAAATCCATATCGAATCACCGCCGCCTGAATATTGTAGTTGAACAAAACCGCAATCAGCGCATCCTCGAGACTCGGCACAACCACGATATCGTAGACAAAGCCATCTTCCGGGCGTCGCATCTTGCGCAAACCCTCGCGAATATATCTCACATCTTCCTGCGAATTTTCATCGACAAACAACACTTCAAAATACGGCCTTTGCTGACTATGTTCTTCGTCGTAATACTGGCTCACCTCGCCCTTGTCTTCGAGCTCGGATGGTGCCCGCAAATTGATGTGTCGTGACCGATAGGTGCCACTAGTCAGCGCCCTTACGATACGCGCGACGATGCGCGCGAGTAAATGGTACTCGCCGTTATCGTAGAGCTGCCAGATCAACTGAAAATCTTCGTGCGAAGGAAAGGCAGTGTAATTCTCGATAATATTCAGCACCTTGATCGCATTCTTGGCTTTAACGCGTAACGAAGTTATATCAGCCTTGCGCATCGCTTTTTCATTCAGGCGGTTGGCGTACTCCGCGAGCCGGTGCCAGGTATCAAAACGCAGTTGTGTCGGGCTGTGATAAAAGTCGAGGTTGGTACGGGCTTTCTTGGCTAAAGCTGTGTCTTTGCTGGACATGTTGGCTCCCTGTGCGATTTCTGCCGCCTAGTTTATCAAACTGGAGGCTGCTGGCTGCGAATTATTTCCTGATTTTTGAGTGAAGGGACTCTTTAATTGGGTGCTTAGTTTCAATCCCCCTCAAGCTTCCGCTCCTGCTCACGCCCCTTACCTACATCCATGTAGGCAACCCCTGCCCTCGACAATTGCTCCTGCATTGTTCTACCACCTACATCCATGTAGGCGTCTCCCCCAGGGGAGAGGGGGTTTAAGGCTCCATTAACCTGGTAAATTTGTCATCACGTTATTTATCCATTCCTCGAACAACTGGGCGCGAAGCGTCTGACCCTCGTCGAAGTTGCATAACAGGTAGTATTTATGCGATTCTGGAATTGAATCTTCAAGTACTTTAACCAGTCGACCCTCGCGCAAATCGTCCTGAACTTCAAGAGAATTACACAGCGCTACGCCGAAGCCATTACGCGCTGCGGTGAGTGATAATGCGGTACTAAAAAAGTGAGTTTGCCGAATCGAATCCGGCACCTCGACGTCCATCGCGCTAAACCACCTGGGCCAGGTATTCTGATCATCCTGTAATAGAGGCAAGCGGGTGAGCTGTTCCGGGTTTTCAATGGTCTCGCGTCCAAATAATAAAGTCGGGCTACAAACCGGAAAAACGGAGGGAGAAATCAAGTCCTCGAGTCGACGATTGCCAACATTGGGCTTACCGTAGCAAATCGCAATATCGATCTCGCTGGGTATTTCCTGCTGCTGGGGCCGCACCTCGACCACGCGAATATCCATTTGCGGGTAATTTCCCTGAAACTGCATGATATGTTTGACCGCCCAGCTAGAACCCGAAGTATGGGTACAGCCAATGATCAACTCGCCCGCAATGCTATCCGGGTTCAGATGCAAGGCGCCATCGACAATTCGATCGAATCCATCGCGTACCGAATTGAGCAGGTGTTCGCCTGCGCTGGTTAACTGCAGCCGATTATTGGCGCGGATGAAGAGTTTTAAACCGAGCTTTTCTTCCAGCGCCCGAACCTGGTGACTAATGGCGCCGTGGGTGACACCCAGTTCGCTGCCTGCGCGACCCAGGTGTAGATGACGGCCCGCACTCTCAAACGCACGCAAAGCGGACAAAGGTAATGTTCTTCTATCGAACATATGAACCTCCCTGTGAATATTTCTCACAGAGAGTACAAATTTTTATCGAGTGCCGCCAGTATTATTAGCAGCTATTCTGTGGCGTTCCTCACCATATTCATCCTGGATTTTCAAGACTATGAGCATAAAACTAACTGACCAGACGCTGCTCAGGACGCAGGCCTACATCAACGGGCAATGGGTAGACGCCGACAATGGCACCACGCTCGCGGTAACCAACCCGGCTAATGGTGAAGTGTTTGCCGAAGTCGCACGTTGCGGCACCGCCGAAACCCGTCGTGCAATCGAAGCCGCCGATGCGGCCTTGCCGGCCTGGAGGGCGAAAACGGCAAAGGAACGCGCCGCCTATCTGCGCAAGTGGTTCAACCTGATGATGGAGGCGCAGGAAGACCTTGCGATCATCCTCACCGCCGAACAGGGTAAACCGCTGGCCGAGGCACGCGGCGAAATTGCCTATGGCGCCAACTATATCGAGTGGTTTTCCGAAGAAGGCAAACGGATTTATGGCGACACCATTCCACAACCATCCAACGACAAGCGTATTGTTATCATCAAACAACCCGTCGGTGTAGTTGCTTGCATCACACCGTGGAATTTCCCCAACGCGATGCTAACCCGCAAGATTGCGCCGGCTCTCGCGGCTGGCTGCACCGTCGTCTGCAAACCGGCGAACGCTACGCCATTATCGGCTTATGCTTTCGTCGAACTGGCAGAGCGTGCCGGCATTCCTGCCGGCGTCATCAATATCGTCACTGGAGAAACACAGGCCATCGGCGCAGAAATGACCTCTAACCCTACTGTACGAAAATTGACCTTTACCGGATCCACACCGGTTGGCAAGAAACTCATGGCAGAATGTGCCAAAACCGTAAAACGCACCTCGATGGAACTCGGCGGCAACGCGCCGTTTATCGTATTCGATGACGCCGACCTAGATGCCGCGGTGGCGGGCGCCATGGTCAGCAAGTATCGTAACGCGGGTCAAACCTGCGTATGCGCGAATCGGATCCTGGTGCAGGAAGGTTGCTACGAGGCTTTTGCTGATAAATTCGCTGAAGCGGCTAGCAAACTCGAAATGGGCGATGGCACCCAGGATGGAACCACCATTGGTCCATTAATCACCGAACAGGCGGCGAACGATGTCATGGCATTTGTTGATGATGCAATCAGCAAAGGCGCAACAGCCGTGCTCGGCGGCAAACCCTCGCAACTCGGCGGTAATTTTGTCGAACCGACAATTCTCACCAATGTCACCGAGGACATGCGAGTTTTTCGCGAAGAAATCTTTGGACCGATCGCACCGTTATTTAAATTTAAAACCGAAGAAGAAGCAATTCGCATGGCCAACGATACCGAGGTAGGGCTCGCCTGTTATTTCTACTCCCGTGACATCGGCCGCATCTGGCGTGTCGCCGAGGCGCTGGAATACGGCATGGTCGGCATCAACGAAGGCATTATATCGAATGAAATGGCGCCATTTGGCGGCGTTAAGGAGTCTGGCCAGGGTCGTGAAGGCTCGAAGTATGGCATGGACGATTATCTAGAAATGAAATACATGTGTTTTGGAGGTATCGACAAATGAGTGAAGCGCAATTGAAAATTGCAGAATCAAACGGTTTATCCAACAGCGAATGGCAGGCGCGTAAAAATGATGCAGTTGCGCGGGCCCAGGGTAATATTGCACCGGTATTCGTAGAGCGTGCTGCTGGTTCTGAAATCTGGGACGTCGAAGGTAAACGCTATATTGACTTCGGCACCGGTATCGCGGTCTGTAGCGCCGGCCATAGCCATCCGAAAATCACCGCGGCGGTGATCGAGCAGGTACAAAAATTCAGTCATACCTGCGTCATGGTGACACCCTACGATAGTTCGGTGCGACTCGCCGA
>QNFD01000155.1 GCA_003645435.1 Gammaproteobacteria bacterium
AATCCCGGTGTTGGGGCTGGCGCTGCTGGCCCAGTGCTGGTTATGGATGAGCAGGAGAGCGCATCCAGGTACTAGTTAACCCGGCGACTAAGTGTGTCGCCGGGTTAATAATATTCGCTAAGGGCTTCGATTGTATCGCCCGGCGCTAGCGGGTGTTCATAATCACCCAGTTCGAGTACGTAACGCGTGTCGCTCTCGACTGAGTACACCGGGCACGGCGAACCGCTACAGGGCTGCAGGCGTTGCATGCCGACGACCGTGAAATTCTCATCGATCCAGTAAACCCGCAAGGGTATGAGCATATTTTTCATCCAGATACGATGATCGCCGGCTTGTGAGTAAACCAGTAACATGCCCTGCTGCGGCGACAGGTGCTGGCGATGCATCAATCCTCTACGACGCTGAGCGGACGTCGTCGCAATCTCGATTTCATAGCTGGTCTGACCCAGCTTGAGTTCGATTGTCTGCGCCAGAACGACGCCACTCGATAACAACAGCAACAACAGCAACATCGGCAAAACAGCCTTGACAAGCGGTTGAATCGCCGTTTTTAGACTATACGTATATGAAAGCGGCATATTTACAGTTAGCGGGAAGTTGTAACCTGATTCATTAAATAAGTTCCCTAAAAACTTGATTATATTGAATTAATTGACTATAGAAAGGTGTTCTGTCCGGTAATGGCAGAGATACTTATAAGAGTTGGACTAAAGCGACATAAGCTATTGATTTTGTTAAGATTGCAGATTCTGTCAAAATCAGTGTGGGGTGAGAGAATTGATTTCGAGCACAGATAATAAAACTGATTTCCCAAAGGATTCCAATGTCGAGCCATACGAAAATGCCCGTCGGCTGAGTATTTTACGACGGCAACGTAAGGTACTGATCGTCGATGACGAATCAACCGGAAGAACGATCCTGGCCAAAATCATCCAGCAGGCCGAAGAGGATGTCAGCGTCAATTCCTTCGACAATCCCCTCGATGCGCTGCACTGGCTGGACCAGAATCACCCGGATCTGATCATTACGGACTATCGAATGCCCGACATTAACGGTGTCGAACTGATCAAGAAGATCCGCTCCATGCCTTCTTGCCAGGATATACCCATCATGATGATTACCGTGGTGAGCGAGAAGTCGGTACGCTATGACGCGCTTGAGGCCGGCGCTACCGCATTCCTGACTCGACCCATCGATCAAATTGAATGCCGTACCAGCTGTCGTAACCTGTTGAAGCTGCACGAGCAACAAGCCATCATCCAGGATCGCGCCGACTGGCTTGCACGCCAGGTTGAAGTGGCAACCCAGCAAATTGTCTCGCGCGAACATGAAACGCTGCTGCGCCTGGCCAAGGCTGGCGAGTATCGAGATGAAGTAACCGGCAATCACGTAGTCCGTATGGCCAAGTACTCGCGTGAAATTGGCGAAGCGCTGGGTCTCAGCGACAAGGAGTGTGATGAGATCGAATACGCTGCACCGATGCACGACATTGGTAAAATCGGAATCCAGGACAAAATCCTGTTGAAGCCGGGAAGATTCGAGACGGATGAATGGATTACCATGCAGGAGCATACACGAATCGGGCACGCGATCTTATCCAACAGTCAGTCACGCTATATACAGACCGGCTCGATCATCGCCCTCAACCATCACGAACGTTTCGATGGCAGCGGTTATCCGAACGCTCTTTCCGGTAAGGACATACCCCTGGTGGCGCGCATAGTCGCGGTTGCCGACGTTTACGATGCCCTTGTGTCCTCTAGACCTTACAAGCGCGCCTGGTCGATTGAGGACGCTCAGGACTACCTGCACAAGCACGCGGGCAGCCAGTTCGATCCGATATGTGTCGAGGCGTTTTTCGAGCGCCTGGATAACATCAACAATATCCATCAAGTCTTCAGCGACAGCTAATAACTGCCGTCCAATGCACAATATGAGATCCGACAAATCAAACCCAGGCTTTCTGGGCAGGCTCAATAAAAAGCTAAAGGGAACAGGCGATTCTGAACCCGAACAGGCTAAGGTGCGGATGGCGATCGCCCTGCTGCTGGTTAGTTACATCTGTGTTCCCTGGGGTGCAGATGAGCAATTCATGGAAGTTATTACTTCGCTGGGAAGTCAGATACTACTTACATGGAGCGCCCTGGGGATCCTTTTATTTCTGGCGATTGTCGCCAATCCGGTGCAATCTCCAACCCGGCGCGTCTGTGGTGCGATCCTTGATATGGGATCCCTGTCCGTACTTTTTTTCTATACGGGCGAAGAAGTTGTTCCAGTATTTCTTCTCTATCTGTGGGTAATACTGGGAAATGGTTTTCGCTTTGGTTTAAGCAACCTCTACATATCGCAGGCCATCGCGATCGCAGGGTTTTCGGTCGTTGTTGTATGGGGAGAGTACTGGCAAATGCATCGCAGTTTTGGTGTAAGCCTGCTGATGATGCTCTGCGCGTTACCTTTGTATGCCGCATTCCTGATCAAGAAATTGCAGGCCGCGATTGCCCTGGCCAAACAGGCAAGCGAAGCCAAGAGTCGATTTCTTGCCAACATGTCCCACGAACTCAGAACGCCGTTGAATGGCGTCATTGGTATGGGTGATTTGTTGCGCGAGACAAACCTGAGTTACGAGCAGAGAGAGCTGGTAAGCACCATGCACAGTTCGGCTAACACCTTGCTGGAACTGATAGAGAGTGTACTGGATATCGCCAAGATCGAAGCCGGTAAAATTCTGATTGATTCAAAGGACTTCGATTTACACGACCTGGTGAATTCCGTTATCTACATGCTGACTCCCCAGGGTTCAAAGAAAGGTTTGATAGTATCTTGCATGTTTGACCCCGAGACTCCTTTCGCCCTCAAGGGAGATCAGCAACATCTACGCCAGGTGCTGATAAATCTGGTAAACAACGCCATCAAATTTACCGATAAAGGCTCGGTGATACTGTCAGTACGGCTCGCCGGTGGAACTGATAATAACCCCAGAATCAGGTTTGAAATCACCGACACAGGCATCGGCATAGCCGAAGATTCCATCGACAAGATATTCGACGATTTTACCCAGGCCGACGCCAGCACCAGTCGTTCATATGGCGGTACTGGCCTTGGCACCACCATTTCAAAAGAGCTGGTCGAACTGATGGATGGAGAAATAGGTATCGCAAGTGAAGTTGGCAAAGGATCTACCTTCTGGTTTGAAATTCCTTTCAACGTCAGCGCGAATCCTGAAACCAGCATTTCGGAGAATCACGTGTTGTTGCTGGCCAATGACGAAACCGCCGGTATCATCGAGCCATCATTGAAATACTGGCAGGTTGACTTTGACCGGTTCAAGACGTCGACGCGAGCTCTGTCACAAATGATCCAGGCCAAAGATCAAGATAAGCCATATGATACTGTCATCGTCGATCAATCATGCCTGTCAGATATCAACGCAGTTCAATTTGCCCAAATGGTTAATTCCGAAGGTCTGCTCGATGATACTTCGTTGGTCTTGATCAATTCCTCCGACACCATGATCGAGGCCAATAAGTCAAATCTCTACTACATATCGACTATCTCAAATCCCGAAGAAAAACGGCTCCTGTTCAACGCATTACATGCAGCACAAAGTGTCAACTTTAATGACAGTAAAATAATCACTATGGCTGAGCACTATGCCAGGCAGGCAGGTGTTTCCGGCCTGGAAATTCTGGTCGCCGAAGACAACCCGGTAAATCAGCAGGTTGTTGAAGGAATACTCCGCAAAGCGGGGCATTCGGTTCGCATTGCCAGCAGCGGTGATATTGCTCTCGATATTCTAAGCGAGGACCTCGACAATATCGATATGTTGATTCTGGATATGAACATGCCTGAAATTAGCGGTGTCGAGGTTGTTAAATCGCTTCGGTTTATGGACACCAGCGGCCGACTGCCGGTTATCATGTTGACCGCGGATGCTACTCCCGAAGCAAAGGAGACCTCGCTGAAAGCTGGTGCCAATCGATTCCTGACCAAACCTATCGATGCGCGTGCCCTGCTAGAATGTATTGCCTCGTTGTCGAAGAATATCAACAAGGCAAAGATCACCAAACCAGCAAAAAGCGATTCAAGAAAACTGCTACACAGTAACTTTATTGCCTCCGAGTGGTATGACAATTATGTGCTGCACGAGCTCGACATGCTGGGCGAAGATTCCAGCTTTATTCTGACATTGTTCAAGAACTTTCAAAATGAAGGTTCCCAGCATATTCTGGATATCAAGAAAGCAATGTACGACGACTACCTGGAATACCGCGAACATCTACACGCCTTGAAGGGTTCTGCGACTGAACTTGGCGCCAACAAACTGGCCGAGGCCTGCCTGGAAGCGGAAGCTTTGAAGCCCTATGACATGGACAGCGATAAAATCAAACAGATGTGCTTGCGTTTAGAAGAGGTTTTTCAAAATACCGTCGCCGCATTTAATTCTGCGACGACGGTCAACAATAACGTATTCCCGAGCAGGAAAACTGAGCTTTAAATCGAAGCTTGTTAGCCCAGCTTAACTGTACTCGCGAGAATCCTGCCGACGAACAAGACGCTCCATCATGCGTAAATCTTTCTCCGATAGATTCATTGCTGCATCGGCCCACACCACACCTATATCAGCCAGTTCCTGGTAACTCACCTGGTTACAGATGTCTTTTACCTGTCGCATGGCACGATAAGAGTTCATATTTTTCTGTGCGGATTTGATATACCGATATATAGCCAGCTCGCCGTCCCCTGCTTCGGCCAGAATATCCACAACACCCATGTCATAGAGTTGCTCTGCTGAATACAATCCACCGCTTAGAATCATTTTCTCGGCAGCGGCGACTCCGATCTTTCGGGATAGCACCGAGAAGGCGCCCATGCCGGGGAACAGATTGAACAAGACTTCCGGCAAACCGATTTTGGAGCCCCTTTCGGCGACGACTATATTTGACGAGATCGCCGATTCAAAACCACCACCCAGAGCTTCGCCCTGAATCAGTGAAATGGTAGTCAGATTTTCACCCAGGTGAGTCATGTTCTGATAAACGAGATCAATACTCTGCCGGGTATATTCGAGCATCGCTTCTCTGTCCTGGTTGCGGATATTACGGCTGAATAAGTTTAGATCGCCACCCAGGCTGAACACGCCTTCAACCATAGATCCCAAAACGATGTAATCATATTTCTCGCCATTGGTATCCGCCATTTCCTGTTTTACCGTCTGGTAAAAATTATCAATGTCGCTTAACAATCGCCTCGTATACGAAGGCCGGGGTGCACCTTTCATTAAATACCAGCCGATCTTATTTTTACTGTCGTAGAAGGTTTTTAGTTGGGAATCATTCTCATTGGTATGTCGATCAGTCGTAGTTTCGCCAATAAACGCTACGTTGCTCATAGTAGTCTCTCTCCGATTTTATAGTCTTCTGGACCGAATATTGCATTCGGTTATCGCTTTGGTTGGTACCTATTTTGAAATACAAAATTGCTTGTATTTCAATTATTTATACACTGTTGTTAAGAGTGCTTTGTAACCAACAATCTACCGATTCGGAAAATGCATTGCAAGCAAACTGTGACCAAGTTCACTAAACGTAAAATAGAATTTACATTAAGTAGCCTGTTTAAGTAATTGGGGTGTTTGTGCTTATTGCTTCAAGGCTGTTGCAAAATATTTTTTTCGCATTTTGTAAAAAACAATTAAACCACCTTAAATATGCAGCCGAAGTATTTGATTAGGCACGAGAAGTGCGTCAGTTTCCTGACGATCCGATGTCAATTAATTGACTAATATTTGATCAATCGGCTTCATCGATCCAGGCCATTTGAATAGCTTCCAGAATTTTCTCGTTGCTGCGCTCGGGATCATCTTCAAAATCGGCGAGTGCACAGACCCAGGTGTGCAGGTCGGTGAAGCGAATATACTGCGGATCGACATCGGTATGCGCCTCCGCCAACTCGATTGCAATATCGAGTGTATCTGTCCATTTCAGGCTCATAGTCGGCTCCTGTTCTCTCAGTGATTTTCTGAAACCATGTTGATGGTGTACTTCGGAATCTCGATGGTGATTGGTTCATCACCAACGATGGCCTGGCAACTCAACCTTGAATCCATGTCCAGCCCCCAGGCCTTGTCGAGATAGTCGTCCTCGTCTTCGCTTGATTCTTCCAGCGTATCGAAACCTTCGCGAACGTATACATGGCAGGTGGTGCAGGCGCAGGATTTCTCGCAGGCATGCTCGATCTCGATACCATTGTTAAGCATCGCATCGCACAGGCTGATTCCCGGCTCGACGTCTATCTCGGCACCCTGCGGACAGATTTCATCGTGGGGCAAAATAATTAGCCTCGTCATTAAACATCAACCTCGTCAATTTGTTTACCGGCCAGTGCCTGTTTGACACTGTTGTCCATACGCCTGGCGACGTAAAACTCGCTCGCTTCTTCCAGGGCCCTGATCAATCGTTTGAGTTCTAACGTGACAGCGGTTTCCAGGGCCAACTCCAGACTGTCGCGATGCTTTTCTATATCCGCGCTTTCGTCGGCAGTCAATAGTGTCGCGCCGTCCTGCGCCATTGCGGCATCGATCGCCTCCAGAACCCTGCGCGCCTCGACCT
>QNFD01000156.1 GCA_003645435.1 Gammaproteobacteria bacterium
ATCCAGGCACCGATGGCAGGATCGACGAATTCGGAGTTGGTCGGCGCGGTCTCGAATGCCGGCGGACTCGGTTCTCATGGTTGTGCGAGGATGACGGCTACCGAACTGATCGATACTGCAAAAGACACCCGGGCAATTACGGACAAGCCTTTTAATCTCAATTTCTTTGCCCATGCGGAACCGGCCAATACACCCGAAGAAGACGCCAATGTTCTGTCGCTATTAGCTGGCAGTTATCTCGATAGAGGTATTGGCGAGCTGCCTGAAAATCATAAGACCATGTACGACCCCTTCGATGAAAAAATCCTGGCAGCGCTATTGGAGATCAGGCCCGGGGTAGTCAGTTTTCATTTTGGCCTGCCGACATCCGATATGTTAGGAGCTTTACGCGATGCCGGCTGCATTATCCTTTGCTCGGCGACAACGGTGGCCGAAGCCAAACTGCTGGCCGATAGCGGTGTCGATGCTGTCATTGCCCAGGGCTGGGAAGCGGGCGGCCACCGCGGTACATTCCACACTTCTTTCGAAGATTTCGGTATCGGCACCATGGCGCTGGTGCCGCAAATTGTCGATACGATTGATATACCGGTGATAGCGGCGGGTGGCATCGCCGACGCCAGGGGTATTGCCGCGGCATTCAAACTCGGTGCGAGTGGTGTCCAACTGGGTTCTGCTTTCCTGTCCTGCCCCGAGGCATCTATCAGCGATGCGCATCGAAGCGCAATTCGAAACGCACGGGATGACGACACTCGCTTAACGCGGGCCTTCTCGGGCCGTCCGGCGCGGGCGCGGAACAATCCCTACATGGAAAAAATGACCGAACACCGCACCCGCTTTCCAGATTTTCCAATGATGTACAAGTTCAGCCGTCCATTAATGGAATCGAGTGCCGCAAACAACGACAATGAATTCAGTTTTCTACTCTACGGCCAGGCGACGGCACTTAACTGCGAGTTACCCGCATTTGAACTGCTGGAGAAACTCGCGCAGGAAGCCCAGGATTTACTATCTCCCTGATCACTCAAGCCTGCTCAAAATGAAAACTGGCTTTAAGCGCTGCCAATTGATCCCTGCCGAAAATGAAGTACGTTGCCCGCCCGGCGATCATTTGCGTCCGCGCATTCCGTTAAAGAGATCACCATCTTGAAAAAATCCTGGGATGTCATAGTTCTCGGCGCCGGCGCCGCGGGACTCATGTGTGCTTTAACTGCCGCTGCGCGCGGGCACAGTGTGCAGGTTCTGGAAAAATCCAACAAGGTCGGTAAAAAAATTCTGATGTCGGGTGGCGGGCGTTGCAATTTTACCAATTTACACATCGAACCCGAATGCTTTCTCTCGCAAAACCCGCACTTTTGCAAATCGGCACTGAGTCGATACACGCAATGGGATTTTATCGAGCTGGTCAAACAACACGCGATCCCCTGGCACGAAAAAACACTGGGACAGCTGTTTTGTGATGACTCCTCGAAAGACATTCTCGATATGCTGCTCTGCGAATGCGAAGCAGCCAGTGTCGAAATTAAAACCCTGGCGGAAATTACTTCCATTAGCAAAGCCCAAAACTTTCAACTCACTGGAACCATCGGTAACTCGGCGGTAACGCTTGAATGCGAATCCCTGGTCGTCGCCTGCGGAGGTTTGTCTATTCCCAAACTGGGCGGTTCCGACTACGGTTACAAACTGGCGGAACAGTTTGGCCACCAAATTCTGCCTCCCAGGGCGGGTCTGGTACCTTTTACCTTTACCGACAGCTTTAAATTGCTATGCGATAAACTATCCGGGGTTTCGCTTGCCGCCTCAGTGCGCGTTGATAGCCAGAGCTTCGACGAAAATATCCTGTTCTCGCACCGCGGATTATCGGGCCCGGCTGTATTACAGATATCGAGTTACTGGCGAGCGGGTAAAACCGTTGAAATCAATATTCTGCCAACGCACGATGCCGTCGAATTACTGCTCACAGCGAAACTCAATCAACCCAGGCTACTGTTACGAAACATACTCGCACGACATCTGCCGCGAAAACTGGTACTGGAACTGGAACAGCTCTGGTGGCCGCATCTCACAGACAAGCCGATTGCTGAAATTGGCGATGCGCAACTCCATAATATTGCCGGACAACTCAATTCCTGGAAACTGAAGCCAGCCGGTACGGAAGGCTACCGAACTGCCGAAGTGACGCTGGGTGGAGTGGACACGAATGAACTCTCATCCACAAACATGATGAGTAAAAAAGTAGACAAGCTCTATTTCATCGGTGAAGTGGTCGATGTCACCGGTCACCTTGGCGGGTTTAATTTTCAGTGGGCCTGGTCATCGGCTTATGCCGCTGGTAGTAATATTTAATCACCTGGTATTTTTTGGGAAGCCTTTAATAATTTTGATTTATTCAAGCGTCAACATAAAATATATCCTTGACTTACATCAAGTGTGACTGGTTACATAGCACTACAAGAAAAATCAGGCACTAAGACTCACTATGCATTCCCATGAAACACGCGATACGTTAAAGCAATACCATTTGTTTTCGAGGCTATCCGACGAACAACTGGATCGCGTATGCCATCATGCGCACATTATCTCACTGGAAGAAGGCAAGTCCCTGTTCTGCCAGGGCGATGAAGTCGTTTGCTTTTACCTGGTGTTGACCGGGAAAATAAAACTATTCCGGGTATCGCCGGATGGGAATGAAAAAATTGTCGAGTTCGTTGACCAGGGCGATTCCTTTGCCGAGGCCCTGATGTTTATGGATCGTCCGCATTACCCGGTTAATGCCACCGCACTCACCTCTTGCAAGATCATAGGTATCAACAGCCAGGATTTCAAAGCCATGCTAAGGGATTCGATTGATACCTGCTTCCTGTTAATGGGCAGTATGAGTATTCGCCTGCGCCGACTGATCCAGGAAATCGATACCTTGAGCCTTAGTACCGGCACCGTCCGCATCGTTACCTATTTATTGGAAAATTCCCCCGAGGGCACCGATACCTTTGATCTCGAAATCGCGAAGAGCGTTATCGCCTCACGACTGTCGGTCAAGCCAGAAACATTTTCACGTATTTTGAAGCACCTACATGAATTAAAAATTCTCACCATCAACGGACGAAACGTCACAATCCATGACCGCAATGCAATGAAGGGTATTAGTTCCAGCTAGGCCAGGGAACTGCTGTCAATATTTTGATGACGACGATAAGGCGTTAGTTCGACTCTGTCCGGCATATCGACCACACCGATTTCTTCATCGCTTAGATAACAACCGGGATCTTCAGCCCATACGTTGCCGGTCAATTGCCAGGCGCGAGTTCGTGAATTACCACCGCAGATCGCGAGGTGTTTACACTCCGCACAGCGACCCTCGAGCGGACGCTTGGCAGATTTTAAACCAGCCATTAAAGCATTCGAGGTATCTTGCCATATCTCGGAAAATGGCCGTTGTTTAACGCTGCCAATGCTGTAATCCCACCACATGGTATCGGGATGCACTTCGCCGAGGTTATCAATATTGGCGATATTAACGCCCGAGGCATTACCACCCCAGCGCAGCAACTGTTTGTGCAAGGCTTCAACATGCTCGGGTAAATGTCGACGTGCCCAGTGCAGCAGATAAACCCCGTCAGCATCATTGTTACCGGTTACAAACTCACGCTTTCGACCGGCCTCGACATCCTGCCAGCAAGTCCTGAACAATAAATCCATAGCCTCGCGTGTCATTTGATAATGCAGGTCGCTGGTACGATTGCGGTTGCCTCGACCGGCATAATTCAGATGTGACAGGTAAAACTTGTCGATAGCCTCGTCTTCCATTAACTGCAATAAATCTGGTAGTTCAGCGGCATTATCCTGGGTTAGGGTAAAACGCAGGCCGACCTTGAGACCCGCATCACGACACAGCCGGATACCGCGCATAGAGTCCTCGAAGGCGCCCTGTTTACGGCGGAAGCGATCGTGTATTTCAGACATGCCATCGAGGCTGACACCGACGTAGTCGTAACCAATACTGATAATATCGTCGATATTGTCCTGCGTAATCAATGTGCCGTTACTCGACAAGCCGACATAAAAACCCATTTCCTTGGCACGCCTCGATATTTCAAAAATTTGCGGATGCAATAGCGGCTCGCCGCCCGACAAAATCAGCACCGGTACACCAAATCTCTTGAGGTCATCCATCACCGCAAAAATTTTCTGGGTATCCAGTTCGCCGGGAAAGTCCGTATCGGCTGAAGTCGCGTAACAGTGCTTGCAGGTCAGGTTGCAACGACGGATCAAGTTCCAGATAACAACAGGACCTGAGCCCTGTAGTACCGAGCTGGGCTTTGCTGTCACGCCAGCGGTGGAATTCAGTGCATTTAAATATCGACTTATACGAAACATATCAGGCTACCAGCCTCAACCCGGATTTTTTCAAAATGGCTGAACTAAACAACACCTCGTGCGCGTTGCAGTCCTCTCCTAAAATATTGGCTATTTCCCCAATCTTGCGCGCTACCTCGTCACCATTATGCCCATGTACCATCGCAAACAGGTTGTATCGCCACATCGGTAAATGACGTGGTCGTTGATAGCAATGGCTGACGAAATCGAGTTTTCCAATTTCTTCACCCAGGGCATCAAGGCGACTTTCGGCCACATCCCAGACCGACATGCCGTTGCTTTTCAGTCCCAGTCGATAATGATTGGGTACTGCGCCTATGCGCCTGATAACGCCGTTATCGATCATGCGTGACAATCGCCTTATTACAGTTGCTACATCGCTGCCGGCCTGTTGCGCCACATCAGCAAACGGTTCGCTCACTAACGGCAAACCGCCCTGCGTAGCCCGGACAATGCTGCGATCAAGGTCATCGAGGACAACGTCAATTGTCCTTGTTGGCATCTCAAAAGACCGGGTAGTCACTCCACCCTGCGCATCCAGCAGCAACCACAGGCCCACGTAATACTCTTGCAGCTTTGGGAAGCTATAAACCGGTAAACCGGTACACGACTCAATTTTATCGATGGTTTGCTGTATCCCTTCGGGCCTTTCGGTTGCTATCACAAACCACATATTTAGTGCGTGTTCGCGCCGGTAATTATGCGCTATTTCGGGCAGCGAATTTACCTGTTCTGCGACCCGATCGAAATCTTTCTCGGGAACGCGGAGGGCAGCCAGTGTCAATCCACCGCCCATGCGCACAGCATCATAGAGGGGTCCGAATCGGCTCAATACGCCGTCGGCCAGCAGGTCCTGGATCATCGATATCAGGTTAGTCTCATCGGTATCAAGCCCGGCCGCGATGCTGGCGAAAGGCTGCTCAAGCAGTGGGAAACCGCCCTGGAACTGATTGATAAACTGTCGGCTCAACTCATCCATTGATGATCATCTCGTCTTGCTTTAATGCCTGTTGCGACGGCGCGTAAATTGCACCACGCTGCTTGAAACAGCGACCACTGAACAGGATCTCATGCGCAAACTGCTGCAAACCACATTGCTCGACGATGGATTTAACCTGGTCAATCACACCATCTCGATCACGGCCGTGGACCATGCTAAACAGGTTGTAAGGCCAGTCGGGTAAACGCCGCGGGCGCTGGTAACAGAGCGTGACGAAGTTATATTGACCGATGCAGACACCCACTTCAGCGACGCGTTCATCCGGGATATCCCAGACCACCATACCATTCGCCCGATAGCCGAGTTTGCGGTGGCGCACCACTACCCCAAATCGTTTTATATCATCGCGTTGCATAATGCGTTGAATGCCTTCGATCACTCTTGCCTCGGTGCTGCCGATCTGTTTTGCAATTGCCGCGTACGGGCGACTCACCAGGGGCAATCCCTGACTGGTGGCTTCGACCAGGCGTCTTTCAAATTCCGGGTCATGTACGCTCATGTCCATTGTAATTTAAACCCCAGATCGATGAAATAGTCTTGCAGCATCGGTAAATCCATCACCCTGTAGCCAGTACGCGCTTCAATTTCGGTTAACACCGCCTGCAAAGCGTCGCGATCCGCAGCGATCACCACAAACCACAGGTTAAACCCGTGCTCACGTTCATAGTTGTGATTAACCTCGGCAAAACTGCTAACAATTTCTGCCACCGTCTCCAGTTCATCGCCGGGTACGGCGATTGCCGCCAGCGTGCTAACACCCAGTCGATTAGGCCGAAACACGGGGCCGACCCTGCTAATGACGCCTTCCACCTGCAGCCTGTGCAGGTTTTCCAGTACTGTCGTTTCATCCACACCCAGTTGTTCCGCCAGATCGGCATAGGGTGTCGGTGATAACGATAGCCCATGCTGGAAATCATTCAGCAAATGCTGTTCGAGGTCCGTGTACTGTCTCATAATCCGATCCGATGGGCGCGTGCGGTAAAAAAGATACCGCTGGGTTTTTTTGCCGGTATAGCAGCCATGCGTTCAAATGTCCGCGTGTCGTAAACCTCTACTCGATCCTCGTCACGTACCGATAACCAGACTTCTTCACCGCGTGGTTCAAACTCCATGTGCAATACACCCTTTCCCGGTTTCAGTTGTTTGATCACAGCGAGTTGCTGTGTATCTATAATCTGAATGGTGTCATTGTCGGGTAAGGCGAAGTTAACCCATACATGCCGCCC
>QNFD01000157.1 GCA_003645435.1 Gammaproteobacteria bacterium
CACCTGCTAAGGCGACTCCAGGAATTGCTGCCCGGCTGTCAGATAAACAGCACGCAAGATCTGGGACTGGACCCGGACTATGTTGAAGCCGTTGCTTTCGCCTGGTTGGCACGACAGACCATGAACCGGCAGGCAGGTAATCTGCCAAGCGTTACCCGGGCCAGCAGCGCGACTATTCTAGGAGGTATTTACCCCGCCCAGGGGACAAATTGAGTATTTTTATCTATACTGGGTGTGAAATTCTTTACACCAGCGTCAATCGCGATGCTGGGACTAGTGTTATCACCGCGGCTTGGTGATAGACTAGGTTTGAGTAACTTACTGGTTTTTTTAATGAAGTCTACATGGAATGTAATTGCCCTGACCACCTTGTTGCTAACCTGCACAGCAGCAGCGCAAGCAGAGTTTATCGGCCTTAATCTAGACTCTGACGCGTTGTCTGACGAGCAAATTGATCCGCTTAACAGTGCCAGCTACAACTTAAACAGTCTGACCAGTAAGCCTGTTACCGACGATCAATCAACACCTTCTTTACTGCTTGTTCTTGAGCACCCTATTGCCGCCTTACCCAATATCAGATTTCAGGGTTCTGATCTCGACTCGAATGGTTCGGATAGCTTGAATGGCGGATCTCTTAGCTTTAACAACCAGTCCTACAGCGACAATCCTGTTACCTCGACCTACGATTTAAACCACAACGATATTGTCCTGTATTACGAGTTAATGGATAACTGGATAAACCTGGATTTCGGCCTGGATTTAAAAAGTTTTAACGGTGAAATCTCGCTGAACGACAGCAGTTCCGGCAACACCGTATTACCAATTAATGAAACCATTCCCCTGTTTTACCTTTCCGCTCGTTTTCACCTGCCATTTAGCGGATTTTATATTGGCGCCGACATCAATAGTAATTTCAAAATAAGCGACAGTGTCGCCGAGGATTCTACATTCATGCTGGGCTATCAATCCGATAACGGCGCACGGGTCGAAGGCGGCGTAAAGATATTTTCACTCGATTTGAATGATACTAACGATGTAGACGGCAATCTGAAATACGATGGCTTGTTTATCAACGGCTACATTCCTTTCTAACTTAAGTCTTACTCGATAGTTCGATCAGTAAGCTCGGCTAATAAACTCGTGTAACAAAAAAAGGGCAGCCCATCGGCCGCCCTTTTTTCTACCATTATTTACTTAGCTTAAATTGAGAATGATGCACCACAACCACAGGTTGAAGTTGCGTTAGGATTTTTCACCACAAACATCGAACCCTCTAAGCCTTCAGTATAATCGACTTCAGAGCCAGCCAGATATTGATAGCTCATCGGATCAATGACAAGGGTCACTCCCTGCTTTTCGATCAATTTATCGCCTTCCTTGCTTTCTTCATCGAGTGAAAATCCATACTGAAAACCAGAACAGCCGCCACCCTGCACCAGAACCCTCAGTTTTAATTTGGGATTTCCTTCTTCCGCGATTAACTTTTTAGCCTTGTTCGCGGCAGCATCGGAAAACTCCAGTACCGTATTAGTCACTGGATTGACCGCCATACCAAAATTTGCGTCGATAGTAATGTTCACTGTTCTAGCCTGATCGCCTTTGGGATTAAATTATCTCTGGTTGCTATTTTAGTCGACATCGCCTGGGTTTGTCGACCACTGGTTATTCATCCGTTACCGGTTCGTTGCTTGGCATTTTCCACTGGGAATGCTCCAAAGCCTTCTGTTCAAACGGTTTCTGAGGCTTATGTATAAGACCGCCGTTAACTTCCGCGCCAATCGCCATTTCGATTAAATTATAATAAACCCTGCCGGTGATGCGCGATTTAGGCGCTAGCTCAACCCGGCTTGAGCTATATACGTTACCAGTAATTTTACCGTTTAACACTATACTGGGCACCTTTACTTCACCCTCGATCTCACCGAATTCGCTTAAAATCAATATCGCCTCACTACCTTCCTCGACCATTACATTGCCGCTGACTTTGCCATCTATATGCAATCCGCCTGAAAAAATCACGTCACCCTTAATCTCTGTGCCATGACCGATCAGGGTATCGATGCGAGCCGAACCAAAATTTTTCCTTTTGCCAAACATATTACAGATCCTCGGTAATTAATTCTGCCCACGAAACGGTTTCAGAATAGGATTTGACCTTCTTGGTCGTGGGACTGATGCCAATTTCAACTTCGTATGGAACGAGATTTTCTGGAAGTTTGAAATCGCCTTCGAAAACTTGAAAGTATCTAAAACTAAATTTAGTTGCTTTTCCTGGATTTTCAACCCTGATTTTCGACAATTTTAACTCGCTAACAACGCCATCGACTTTCCCGCGGACGGTAATCTTCGCACTACCGTTAATTTTCCTACTGACTTTCCCCTGCTTTGTGAGGACCAGTTTATAACTATATAAATTTGGACTACTCCTGGGCTTAACTTCGAAAGACTGCAGATTAACTCCGAGTGCCGCATTTTCCGGAGACACTATGCCCTGATAAAATATTAGCTCTTCCTTTTGCGCGAGTATTACCTGTTGTAGTTCGACCAGGGTCTGGTTAGACAGCTGGTAAGCATCGTGTTCAATTTTGCTGGTGCCCTGCAATTGTGCATTTTTCTGAACAAGTTTGTGGTTACGCGCCTCAAGCTCGTTAATCCTGTTCAACATTGTTTCTCTTTCCAGGTTCAGTTGTCTCAGCTGGAATGACTGATAGGCATTTCCGAGTTCGAAAAACAACCACAAAAGCGCCAGCACAATGACCAGGCTCAGCCATAATTTCCAGGGTTTGTACTGCTTGACCTGAAACCCCCGATGCATTTGCATCACGGAATCATACCCAGGGCTTCCAGCCCGGTGGATTCGTTAAAACCAGACATCAGGTTCATATTTTGAATCGCTTGCCCGGCAGCGCCCTTGACCAGATTATCGATTACCGACAGCACGACATACTTGTTGGACTCGGCCAGATAATGAACCGCAATTTGACAATGATTTGCACCCTTCACCGAGCGCGTCTCTGGATGGGAACCGGCTGGCATGACATCAACAAATGGCTCTTCCTGGTAGAATTCCTCGAATTTTTCCTGCGGGTTTTTATCGGATCCCTGGGCATCGGCGTAAACGGTTGCGTGTATTCCGCGAATCATTGGCATCAGGTGCGGGGTAAAAACCAGGTTAGTATGCGTATTTACGGTTTGCAGAATTGCTTTTATTTCGGGTAGGTGGCGGTGTCCACCGACCGCGTATGCTTTTACCGATTCAGTCAGCTCGCAAAAACCGGTTGCGATACTGGCACTCCTGCCGGCACCGCTGGCACCCGACTTACAATCAGCAATAATAGAAGATGGGTCAATCAGGTCGTTTTTTAATAGCGGCAACAGCGCCAGGATGACCGCGGTGGGATAGCAGCCAGGATTAGCCACCAGTCTGGCGTCTTTAATCGTATCTCTATTTAACTCTGGTAAACCATAAACAGCCTGCTCTACCAATGATGGGCAGGCATGGGTTGCGCCATACCATTTTTCCCAGGTCGCAATATCCTTAATTCTGAAGTCCGCGGCAAGATCGATCAGTTTGATGCCGTCGGCAAGCAAAGTCTCGGCCTGGGTCATAGCGATCGTATTGGGAGTGGCAAAAAACACCAGGTCACAGTTTTTATAGGAATCCTGACCGGGTTTGGTATAAACCAGTTCAACCCTGCCACGCAAATTAGGAAACACATCGGCAACCCGGGTACCAGCATTGGAACGTGAGGTAATTACTTCTACACTGACTTCGGGGTGTGCCGCGAGCAATCGCATGAGTTCTACCCCGGTATAACCCGTGCCGCCAACGATACCGATATTTAACATGTTAAACCCAAGCCTTTGTGGTTAAAATGAACGCAGCATTATACATAGATCATCTAGCCAGAAAACGCAATATAGCAATTCCCTTGTGCCGATCGATTATGTTCCCAACAGGACTAAATAATGACCGCGACTGACTACTACCGGCTCTTCAAATGATATGGGTTTAGGCCCTGCATTTTATATTCATGGTCGCCTGGTTTGCAGGGCTATTCTATCTGCCGCGTTTATTTGTCAATCATGCCATCGCCGAAGACGAGGCGGTAAGAGAAAGGCTGGCGATAATGGAAACAAAGCTTTATCGCTTTATAACACCCTGGATGGCGCTCACAATTATTTTTGGCCTATGGATGCTAATCGATTACGCCTGGCAAGCCTACGCACATATGCTTTGGCTTCATATTAAGCTGGCGCTGGTGGCTATATTGGTTATCTACCATTTTTACTGCGGCAAAATTATTAAGGATCTGGCCAACCATAGTAATCAGCGGGGTCACGTCTGGTTCCGCTGGTTTAACGAATTTCCAGTATTGATACTGGCGGCGGTAATTATTCTCGCCGTGGTCAAACCTTTTTAGACTAGCCTTCATGCAGCAACATGCGGGCTAATACTGCTCGTTATTTACCCGCTCTAATCAGGCCGCCAAGGCCTTTTTCATCGAGTTTATCGGCATAAAATTCACGTATATCCTCGCTATCAGTCATCGATATAGCCTCTTCAAACATTTCCGACAGCTCACTCAAAGCAAACGACTTGATAACCTTTTTAGCCCGCAGCAGGCTGCCCACACTCATCGACAAATTCTCGATTCCCATTCCTAATAGCGCCATCACGCCAAGCGGATCACCCGCCATTTCGCCGCAGACACTAACCGGCGTATTCATTCGTCTCGCACCTTCCAGTATCTGCCGCATCGCCTTCAACACGGCGGGGTGTAATGACGAGAACAACTCGGCAACATTCTCATTATTCCGATCTACCGCGAGTAAGTACTGAGTAAGGTCATTAGTACCAATCGATACAAAGTCTACGAGATGACAAATATCCTCGATCTGGTATACCGCCGAGGGTACCTCAATCATCGCGCCGACCTGTGGAAATTCGAGCTTTTCTTCAATTTCGTCTTCTAGTTCATCCTTGACCCGATGAATTAAAATCAGCGAATCATCCAGTTCACTTTGACCGCTTATCATCGGCAATAGAATATGCAAATTGTCGTTACCGATATTGGCTCTCATCATCGCCCGAACCTGGGTAATAAAAATTTCCGGATGATCGAGGGTGATACGTATTCCGCGCCAGCCAAGAAAGGGATTTGCTTCCTTGATCGGGAAATAACTCAGCGGTTTATCACCGCCAACATCCAGTGTTCTTAATACAACCGGCTTGCCTTTAAAGGTCTCTAATACGTTTCTGTAAATATGGTACTGCTCCTCCTCGCTTGGGAATCGATCACGGATCTGAAACGGAATCTCCGTGCGATATAAACCCACGCCCTCGGCGCCGCTTCTCAATGACGGCGTATGGTCGGCCATCAAACCAGAATTCACATGAAGCGAAATACGGCTACCGTCGAGGGTAACAGCGGCCTCATTTTTGAGACTGAGCAAATCCTGCTCAATCGCAGCTTCCTCTTCAAAGTACTTGTTGTACTCGGCGAGCAGGCTTTCATTCGGGTCAATGTAGGCGCTACCCCCATATCCATCGACAATTACCTTTAACCCATCCATCTGCTGTATTGGCATATTCGGCACACCCATTACCGCGGGTATACCCAGCGCGTGCGCCAGAATGGCGACATGCGAGGCACCACTGCCATGGGTGGACAGGATAGCCGCCAGACAATCGGGAGGTACATCAGCCAGATCGGTGGCGGAAATTTCATCCCCTACGAGGATAGTTCTGTCGGGAAAATTGATATAAGGGCCCTGTTCGAGCATTAGTTTACGCAGTACCCGCCGGCCCAGGTCACGAATATCGTTCGCTCTTTCCGCCAGGTATTCGTCTTCCATCTGTTCGAACACGCGGGCATGCTCCTCCACCGTATCGCGCCAGCTTGCCGGTGCCCAGCTGCCCTGCTCTATGCGGTTAACGGTATCGTCAATCAGCGAACCACTGCCCAGCATTTGCGCATAGGCGAGAAACAATGCACATTCTTCTTCCGGTAACGAAACTCGCATACGCTCGGCCTGCTGCGTCAAATCATCGTGAACGCTTTTAATGGCGTCTTTAAAACCCTTGATTTCAGGCGCATGATCATTGATTTTTTTATCCGGCACGGACTCCAGGTCGGAACCTCGATTAAGTACTATTGCCTCACCAATCGCCATGCCCGGGGCACCGGCCACGCCCCGGACGACATGGGTTCTTCGTTCTTTGTCTTTTTCACCGATGAGTTTGAAACGTCCCTGGCTCTCGGCATGTTCGATGGATGTCGCTAATTGTGCGGCTAATGTCGCTAAAAAGGCTTCATCGTCTGCATTAAAGGCCTTTTCCGCCCTTTGTATGGCAATCACACCCTGCACCTTGCGGTGCGTGATTATCGGCACCCCGAGATAAATCGGAAATTCATCCTCACCCGATTCTGGTACTAAAATAAAGTTTTTATGGCCTATCGCATTAACCAGGTTGATAGTCTCGGCCCGGTCGGCAACC
Source organism: Gammaproteobacteria bacterium (assembly GCA_003645435.1). The sequence goes on from QNFD01000157.1 coordinate 6,503, forward strand.
ATGCCAATCAAACCCTCGCCAAAACTACGTCTAACCTTACCCACAATGCCCGGATTCAGGCCATGGCTTGATTTCAAGACCAGTTCAGAAG
>QNFD01000158.1 GCA_003645435.1 Gammaproteobacteria bacterium
AAGCAGAAAGTCGAAGCCGAGGGCGGCGCCGACGATTCGCTCGATGAAAAGATCTACCGCGCGGTCAAGAAACAGGCAGCCGAAATCGGCCTGACCTACGAAAGCGACAGCGCCAGTTACTAGCCCTCCCGAGAGTATCCCCTACTCTCCTCAAGACTTGACCCCTACCTATTTATATTTAGGGGTCTTTTTTGGCGGGATGTCGTTTCGTATACGGATCAGTGTACGGAATCAAATCAGTTAGCTACGACGAGCCGAAATCCAGCATCATATTCATCAATAGTGAGTAATTCAGCGTAGTGGCGCTCCCACTCGCCAGATTCAAGATCCTGCTTCAGCTTTTGCAATCCTACTTCAGCGTTGCTGATGGCCCAGAAGGACGAACTGCCGGACCGGGTGTATGGATCAAGATATGCGGCAGGCCGACGCCAGTAGGCATAGAGGAACCCATCGCTGCAATTGTGGGGCACCAGAACTGATGTAATCTGCACAGATCCCAACCACTGCTCGTAGTCGGACATCGCTGGCATCTGTGCTTCGTCCAACGCTGCCAGTTCAGGAAGATAGTCCGTCAGCCATGGCCGGCACGATGGATCGAATGTAAGCAGAACCATCGGGCCACGTGTGACGCGGCGCAACTCTCGCAAGCCTGCCTCCTTGTCAGGCCAATGATGAATAGTCAGGATCGCCATGGAGGCATCGAAGCTCTTGTCATCGAATGGCAGATCGTTGGCGTACGCCTGAATTGCCTTGGCCGCCGCTGGACTGCGCTTTTGAATCATCTCACGCGAGGGCTCGACAGCGATCACGGATCGATCTGTCGGTTCGTAGGAACCGGTGCCTGCACCAACGTTCAATACAGTTTGTGCTGGTCCGAGTGCATTCTCAATGACCCGAGCTATGCGCCAATCCGGCTTGCGAAGATTTTCGTAATTGGCGCCGATGGTGTCATATTTCGCACTCATCAGGCCACTATCCCATAGGTCCTCGATGTCCACAAGGGGCGCTAACCGGGAGTTGCCAGGCTGAAAACGAATGACAGCTTCCAGATAGCTGCCATTCTAGGTTCAGATCAATTAGGCAAGTTTCGGCACACTGCGGACATTGATATCTATTAAATGAGAGCGCCTCTTTTATCCTCAATTAATTGATGTAAATCAATAGAACAGACTAACAACTGGAGTATAAATATCAGGTAATTACTTATGCATATCTTTCATAAGTGTTGCATACGTGCTGGTTAACTTTCCGATCACAGTATCAGGAGAAATACCATGCAGAATATCCTTCGCAATCACAGTCAATTGATACAGACTCCTTTGATTAACGAGGGAGGCATAAAAAAGCGGCATATAAAGTATTATCTGGTGCCAGTCCTAATATTATTCTTAACTGCCTGCGCAACAACACCTACAGTAGCGCAACTCCCACCAATGCAACCCCTAACAGGAGAGTTTACAGAAGAAAAAATTGACAGTGAGGTTAAGTATGGGGATCACATATTAGTTTTTCACAAAACGCAGGGGCAGATGCCGATAAGATTTGTTGGTGTAGACAAAGAATATTTATTTTTCCGTGATATAGATGAAACACAAAATCTATATTCCGTCATGGACGGTAAAATTTATCTTAAAGATATTGACCGTATTGAAGGTATTAAACGTTCAGAAATCGCTACGAGCTTGAGTCTAAATACATCTGGAGACGGGGATTGGGAGGTGTTCCCTGGAGACTGGGATTGGGGGCAATTCTTTCTTCGGGGCGTTCTTCCTCTTGTCCTCTTGCTCGCTCTCATACCGTAACTACGCGAACACGACAGCAAAACAACCCATTAACCAGCCCTAACCATAGGTTTTCAGAGATCGTGCCGTAAATGTGCTTTTTACCGGGGAAATATGGTAGGAAACGGACTATTTAGAGCGTAGCCATAATTCTGTAGACAGTGTCAAAGCTCTCAACCAAAATGCCATTCCTGGACTGGCGCAATCTTCGGGCGAATCTTAGCACTCTCCATTAACCGGTTTATCTTTGGGCATTCTTGTGCCAACCATTCTGGTGGCATCCACTGCGCCAACATCCAGACGTATATATCTAAAACCGTGAATGTTTTCCCGAACATGTATGGTCCTTCACCCAGGGCATCCTCGAATATTCGATAGTGTTTCTCGACATAGTCGTCTGCAACGGCCTTGACTGCTTTGGCGCAATCCTCAGAACTGACGTAGTCTTGCGGATTAAGTTTTCTAAGTTCACCTTCATAGACGTTCACGGCAAAGAAGAAGAGCCATCGGTCATGTTGTGCCCGCTCACTACTTCCCGGGAGTGGAGCAAGATGTGATTCTGGATGTGAGTCAGCAATGTGCTGCAATATAGCCGCACCTTCGGTCATCACGGTTCCGTCTGGTAATTCAAGAGAGGGCACCTGTCCTGTGGGGTTTACTAGCCTATATTCCTCTGTGTGTTGCTCGCCTTCTTTAATATTGATTGGCACTATCTCAAACTCCGCGCCTACCTCGTTTAAAGCGGCTTCAGTCGCGAGAGACCCTGTAAGTTTCCAGCCATATAATTTATACATAAATCCTCCTGTCTTGATTTATGCTATCCGGGTCCTGGTAACACCACATCGACGGCATTCATCCTTTTCTACACCACCAGTACCAAATTCATAGGTTATGTTCACCACACGATAATCGTGAAATCCAAACCAGCAGAGTAATCGACCCAGTAGCTTTAACACAATCGTCTCACTTTCATTTAGCTGTACCTGAAATATACTCCCTCTATTTCAATTAATCTGTTGCAGGTCACTGGAACACACTAATTTCTCCGGTTTGTAGAGCCATTGACAACTAACTCGGTGTTACAATAACGCTCTATTATCAACATAGTTGCGGGACCCTGCTCGGTCAGGTTGATTTAGAATTCCGCAGGTTGAATTTCTTACAGGTACTTCACATGGCTAAATCCGGGTATCGAGTCGAAAAAGACAGTATGGGGGAGGTCGAGGTTCCGGCTGAAGCCCTTTACCAGGCGCAGACCCAACGGGCGGTGAATAATTTTCCTATTAGCGGCTTAAGATTACCTCGCGACATGATAGCTTCGCTTGGTTTGATCAAGAAAGCCTGCGCTGAAGTCAACGCTGAACTCGGACTACTCGATTCCGATCGATCGCAAGCGATTCAACAGGCGGCTGATAAAGTCATTTCCGGTGAAATCGATGATCAATTTCCGATCGATATATTCCAGACCGGGTCGGGAACCAGTAGCAATATGAATGCTAACGAGGTGATTGCCAGCCTGGCCACGAGTGATGATTTACCGGTACATCCGAATGATCACGTTAATATGGGGCAAAGCTCGAACGATGTATTTCCGAGTGCTATCCATGTTGCCGGCAGTATCGCGATCCACGAAAGATTGTTACCGGCGTTGCTTATGCTGGAGCAGGCGATTACCGACAAGAGTGAATCCTGGGCGGATTTGGTTAAAACCGGGCGCACTCATTTAATGGATGCGATGCCGCTGACGCTCGGTCAGGAATTGTCGGCATGGGCATCTCAGATCAAAAATGGCCGCTATCGAATACAGTCGACATTGACTCGATTACAAAAACTGGCACTGGGTGGCACCGCGGTTGGCACTGGCATTAATACGTCGGCGGATTTCGGTGAACGTGTCGCGCAGTCACTCAAACACATGACCGGGATCCGTTTTTCACAAATGGAGAATTTATTCGAGGGATTAAGCAGTCAGGATACCGCGGTGGAAACCAGCGGTCAGTTAAAGGTTATGGCTGTCTCGTTAATGAAGATAGCTAATGATTTGCGCTGGATGAACTCTGGTCCGCTGGCTGGATTGGGTGAACTGACCTTACCGGCTATTCAGCCGGGCAGTTCGATTATGCCGGGTAAAGTGAATCCGGTGGTGCCGGAAGCGGTAGCCATGGCCTGTGCCCAGATCATCGGCAACGACAGTACTATCACAATTGCCGGGCAATCCGGTAACTTTCAATTGAATGTGATGTTACCGGTGATAGCCTACAATTTGCTGCAAGGCATAGATATTCTTGCCAACGCCAGCCAGACACTGGCGCAGAAGGTGATTATCGGTCTGGTGGCTAATTCCGATAGACTCGAACTCACCCTCGCTCAAAATCCCGTTCTGGTAACCGCACTCAATCCTGTTATTGGCTATGAACTGGGTGCAAAAATAGCAAAAGCCGCCTACCAGCAAAAGCGACCGGTTTTCGAGGTGGCGCTGGAAATGACCGAGCTTGACGAAAAGGAGTTAAAAAAGTTGCTGGATCCAGCCTCCCTGACCAAAGCCGGGGATGAGTAAGCATTGGCCGACGAGCAAAAAATTATCGCCGAGGTAGTGCGCTGGATCGAAAAAGCGGTGATCGGTCTCGATCTCTGCCCCTTCGCGAAGCCTGTTTATGAGCAGGGGCGGATACACTATATAGTTAGTCCGTCGGAGCAGGTCGATGGCTTGATGTTTGATCTGCATGCGCAGCTACTCTGGCTGCGCCAACACCCGGAAATTGAAACCACATTATTGATTATTCCCTGTCAACTGGCAGATTTTACCGATTTCAATCAAATGCTCGATCAGGCCGAGGCCCTGCTTAAGGCATACGACTGGGTAGGTGAGTTTCAACTGGCCAGTTTTCATCCGCAATATCAGTTTGCACATACACAAATCGATGATCGTGAAAACTGGAGTAATCGTGCACCTTATCCTATATTACATATATTGCGTGAATCTAGTCTGGAGCAGGCGATAGAGCATTATCCGAAGGTTGAGGAGATACCGGCGCGCAATATACGGAAATTAAGATCGCTGGATAATATTTCATTCAAAGCAATATTTGAGCCTGATTTATGACAGATGTGGTAAAAATTCTAATATTCGCGTGATATTACTTGCTATAGTGAAATGTTACTTCTACACTTTACTCTAAGCTAATGAAAATAAAGAATATTTAGTGAAAATAATGTCCTTGATATCGTTCAGTTTTCGCAGCATTCGACTATTCGCAACCGGCGTAGTTACGATCTGTGCGCTTATGTTAAGCAGCCAGTCGCCGGCAAGTATTGAAAAACAGCGATTGATTTTTCATGACGCTTCCCAGGCATTGAAAAACCAGCAATTTTCGAAGTTTGATCGGCTCTACGATCAACTTGATGGTTACCCGGCACAGGCTTATTTGAAATACGATGCCTTGAAACGCCGTGTTCACAAGGCTTCCCGTAGCGAAATCACAGAATTTCTCAATACCTACGAAGATTATCCTTTTAATTATCACCTGCGTGCGAAGTGGTTATCAGTACTGGCGCGGCGTCAGGACTGGCGTAATTACCTGGTATATTTTGATAATCGCGAAAATACTCGATATAAATGCCTCGCATTCCAGGCTCGTTTAAACCTGGGATTTTATGAAAACATCAATGAGGAAATTAAAAAAGTATGGCTCAGGGGTTATTCGCAACCAAAGCAATGCGATCAGGCATTCAAATATTTTATTGAGACTTACCCACAGGCCGAGGAGGTAATCTGGTTACGAATTGATAAGGCATTCAAGGCCCGCAGGCCGAGTCTCGCCAGGTATCTCGGAAAGAAGCTGGAAGAGGAGGACCGGGCGGTTGTTGATACCTGGTACCAGGCACACCTGCGTCCTGAGCGGTCTCTGAAAAACCTTGCTAATGCCACGGATAGTATGCGAACTCGACAAATAATTGCGCACGCTCTGGACCGGCTGGCGCGTAAGGACAGTTTGGGCGCTCGCGACCTCTGGATTGAACTTGAACCCAGGTTTGAATTTGACCAGGACCAAAAAAATCGAGTTAACCAACGTATTGCACTGTCGGCGGCATACCAGCATTTGCCGATTGCCGGTGAATTGTTGTCAGCATTACCCGATGAACTAAAAAATGATCGGGCGCACCTGTGGTTAGCCAGGATTTATCTGAGGAATCAGGACTGGCAGAGATTGATAGATACGATAGATTCGATGCCGGCACATTTACGCCAGGAAAACGAATGGCAATATTGGTGGGCGAGGGCGTTTGAATCACTTGATTTTGAAGTGAAATCAAGTGAGAGGTATGTGACCCTGGCGACTCAGAGTAGCTACTATGGATTTCTTGCCGCCGATAAAATGAAACTACCCTATAGCATCGAGCAGGAAAACGCGGCGACCATGGCAGATTTTTCAGAATCTGAGTTTCTCACCGCAAACCCTCACTTGTTACGCGCCAGGGAACTGTATTTCCTCGACCGGCAGGTTGATGCCAGGCGCGAATGGTTCCAGGCGATAAGGCATCTTGACGCCAGCGAGATAAAAAAGGCCGCGGTGCTTGCCTCGAGTTGGAAGTGGTATGACAGTGCCATCAGAACGGTCGCAAAAACATCGCATCGAAGTGATTTTAGTCTGCGTTTTCCGATGCCATTCAAACAACAGGTGTTCGATCATGCCGATGCCCGCCAACTCGATCCATCGGTCATTTATGGCGTTATGCGCAGAGAAAGCCTGTTCGATCCGATGGCCAGATCCAGCGTTGGGGCACTGGGATTGATGCAATTGATGCCATCG
>QNFD01000159.1 GCA_003645435.1 Gammaproteobacteria bacterium
GGCAAAATTTACCAGAGCCTGTTGGCCTTACCCGATATTGACGACATTAGCGATTACCGGTTCAAGGCGCTTGCCCTCAATATCCGCTCTAAAGGAGTTCTTGCTATCGGCAAGCCACTTGAATCTGTACGGTTACGAATTCAGATCGATGAATATCTGAAAACAGTTAAAGAAATCGAAAAAAATCATGAATTTATCTGGGACGCGCTTAATCGTATCAGTGAGCCGGCAATACTGCGCACACTAGGCGAACAACAAACCAACGAATTACGCGGCTGGCTCGAATTAAATTTAATTGCGCGGCGTTCCAATATGTTGCCGGCAAAGATCGAGCCCTGGATATCCCAGTGGTATCAAATCTACGATGGCCACTCGGCAGGCGCCTATTTTGCGGTGAACCTGCTCGAAGAGAGTAGGCGAATTTACATCAAGCCCGCGCGCATCGCGCTAATGCTACCGTTTTCGGGCCGATTGGAAAAAGTCGCAGATGCCATTCAAAATGGATTCATGTATGCCTACTACCAGGATCGTAACCTGGATCAGGAACCGGCTGTCGAACTCGAAATCATTAATGCCAGCACCGATGTGTCGGAGTTTAACGCTCAATACCTGCAGGCAATCGAGAATGGTGCTGATTTCATCGTTGGCCCAATCAGTAAAGAACTAATCAATTATTTACAGAACCAGGACAAGCTCGCTGTACCCACATTGACACTAAACTATGCAGAAATAAAAAAGGAACCCACCCTGAATCTTTATCAGTTTGGTTTACGGCCGGAGGACGAAGCCGAACAGATAGCGGATCTTGCTCTCGCCGAAGGCAGGAATCTTGCAGTCACCCTGGTACCCGATACCGAATGGGGAGCTCGTTTACAACTTGCTTTTAGCGAACGATTTGAAGCCCTTGGAGGGCGCGTGGTTGGCAGTGAAATTTTCCCCGGGAAGAAAAATGACTATTCGAAGTCCATCAAGAAACTCCTGAACCTGGACACCAGTAATTCGCGGCGTAGCATAATTCAGCAGGTAATCGGAGAACCGGTAAAGTTTGAACCCAGGCGGCGTCAGGATGTGGACATGGTGTTTATCGCTGCTAATTCACGCCAGGCGCGGTTAATCAAACCCCAGCTAAAGTTTCATCGCGCCCAAACTCTGCCGGTATATGCGACCTCGAATATTTCTTCCAGCAGCGGCAATCCTGATGACGATCGTGATTTAGATGGTATCCAGTTTGTAGACATCCCCTGGATGCTGGACAGTTCCGACAATCAGGACTTTAAGCGGATCAGGCAATACTGGCCCGATAGCAGCAAACCCTTTAGCCGTTTATACGCCCTCGGCATTGATGCTTATCGGCTTATACCCGCATTGCGTCGATTAATGATAAATCCCGGTGAAACCGTACAACTCAACACTGGTCAATTATCAGTTGATATGAATGGCCGCGTAAAGCGAGCATTATTGTTGGCTACCTACGATAAAGGCGTCACCAGGCTCCTGGAACAGCCGGGTAATCGGCTTCAACCTCCACAATAAGCTTTTGCAGTGAACCAGAACAGGCGCAAAGGATTGCATTACGAAAAACTGGCGAAAGAGTACCTGCTAGAGTGCGGCTTATTGTTGCTGAATGCGAACTACCAGTGTCGTTTTGGCGAGATTGACCTGATCATGCTACAGCGGGAAGTACTGTGCTTTATCGAAGTTAAATTTCGAAGTAGCCTGGCGTTTGGTGGGGCTGCTTACGCGATTCCAGTACAAAAACAGAAAAAAATAGTAAAATCGGCGCAGTTTTTTTTATCGGTAAACAAAAAACTGGCGCGACACGCGATGCGTTTCGACGCCCTTTTAATACAACAACAGGCAAATAAGGTGTATCAGTTTAACTGGATACAGAATGCTTTTTACGTAGAGTGAAAATATGAGCGAAATAGATCATTACATCCGACGCGCCTTCGAGGCCAGTATTGAAACCAAACGGGACTCACTCGTCGCCCTAAAAGAGTCCATCGAACTTGCATCGGCCATGCTCAACCAGGCGCTTGTCGGCGGACATAAGATAATGGCATGCGGTAACGGCGGTTCGGCAAGTGATGCCCAGCATTTTTCCTCGGAACTACTCAATAGATACGATCGAGATCGCCCCGGGCTACCCGCGATTGCACTGACCACCGATAGTGCGACGCTGACTTCGATCGCAAACGACTATGACTACCGGCAAATATACTCCAAACAGGTAACATCCCTCGGCCAGCCAGGTGATGTATTGCTGGCTATTAGCACCAGCGGGCAATCGCCGAATATTATTGATGCAATTGAGGCGGCGAATGATTCGGATATTCAGGTCATCGCACTGACAGGCAAGGATGGTGGGGACGTGGCCCGGGTGATCAACGAAAACTCAATCGAGATTCGAGTGCCGTCGAATGTGACAGCCCGCATACAGGAAGTCCATATCCTCGTGATCCATATTCTCTGCGAGTTACTCGACCTGCAGTTGCTCGGCCCCGCTGAGTAGACCTGGCCCTGTTACTTGACGACCTTAAGACCCGGCTTTGAAGATTTTTTAGCTTTCTTGCTATCGCCCTGCGAGTCCTCAGACTCGGCCGAAAACATCATGCCCTCGCCATTTTCCCGGGCATAGATCGCCAGAATCGATGACATTGGGCAATAGACATCCTGTGCAACGCCATTGAAACGCGCCGAGAACGAGAGAAATTCGTTAGTCACTTCCAGGTTTTGTATCGCCGATGGCGCAAGGTTTAAAACTACCTTTCCATCATTTGCGATTCCGCTGGGCACCAGTACATCGTCGCTACTGGTATCGGCCAATATATAGGGGGTCATCGCATTATCCAGTAACCACTGGTATAAAGCTCGAATCAGATAAGGCTTACTCGGGGTCATCGCCTGCATGAAACATTCAGGCTAGGCAACCATATCCCGTTCCTGTTCTGACAGGCTGGCCTGAAATGACGGTCGCGAAAATACTTTTTTCATATACCTGGTAATGGGTTTTGCATTCGCCGGCAACTCGATTCCATAATATGGCAAACGCCACAAAATCGGTGCAATACTGCAATCCAGTAAACTGAATTCATTGGAAAGAAAATATGGCATCGCGGAAAATACTTCAGCCGAATTAATCAGGCTTTCGGTCAATGCTTTTTTTGCCAGGGTTTTCCTTTTCTCGGTGCCACGCTCGATATCGCCCAACAGGCTAAACCAGTCGCTTTCAATTCTAAACAGGGCTAGCCGACTCTTGGCACGCGATACCGGGTCGACCGGCATTAAAGGCGGGTGCGGGAAGCGCTCATCGAGGTACTCGATCAGCACTCTTGCGTTGTAAAGTACCAGATCACGATCGACCATGGTTGGAACAGTCGCATAAGGATTCAGATCGATTAAATCTTCAGGCAGGTTATCCACATCGACATCGTGGATTTCGACCGCGATATCTTTCTCCGCAAGCACGATGCGGGCACGATGACATTCAGGGTCGACCGGTGATGAAAAACAACTCATCACGGAACGGCGATTCGCCACTACTGACATAATTAATTCCTTTGGTTAGTGTATGTCTTTCCAGAATTCTTTCTTAAGGAAATAAGTCAGAATCAGTAACAAGAATAGAAATATGATAACGCCGGTACCCACATTTTTACGTGTTTGCTTGTAAGGCTCGGCAACATAATCAAGAAAAGCGACCAGATCATGGACCGTCGCATCGTATTCTGATTTGCTTTGACTACCTGGTTCGATGAGGTCAAAACCCACGATAACTTCGTGTTCACCACCATGGCCATCCGGGCGCATCTCTCTCCTGGCCTTTTGGGAACCTTGCAGTTCGACTAATGCATGCGGCATTGCCACACTATCGAACACACCATTATTCATCCCGAGTGGACGAGATTCGTCGACATAAAAGCCACGCAGGTAGTTATACAGCCAGTTCACGCCGCGTGAGCGTGCAATCAGACTAAGATCGGGTGGAGCGACACCAAAAGCCTGTTCGCCATACTGCTTTGTCATCGTGGTTTTCATCAAGGCGCCAACTTTAGTTTTCTCTCCCTTTTCATCGGTAGTGAAAATCAGGTTCTGCAACACCATTTCATCGGATATTCCAAGAACCCGACCGACCCGGTCATAGCGTGAGTACTTTGCCGAATGGCAACTCATACAATAGTTAACAAAGGTGCGCGCGCCGCGCTGCATCGCCGCCTTGTCACTCCAGTCAATTTCGATCTTGTCGTTCGGATAAGTTGAACCACCACCCGCAGCCCATGCGGAAACGGGCAACAGCAGGGCCACAACAATAATTAAACTCTGCTTCATTATTGAACCCTCTCTGGAACCGGTTTGGTATTCTCGTTTTTACTAATCACCCAGAGCCCCAGGAAGAAACCGAAATAACCAACGCTAAAGATTTGCGCAAACAGTGTCCTGCCATCTGAAACCGGCAGCGCGCCAAGGTAGCCGAGACCAATAAAACTAACCACCAGCATCGCCAGCAACCATTTAAAGGACTGTGATCGATAGCGAATCGAATGCACCTTGCCGCGATCGATCCAGGGCAGTAGAAAAAGCACGAAAATCGATGCAAACATGGCGATGACGCCAGTTAGCTTGTGCGGTATGGCGCGTAAGATTGCGTAAAACGGGGTGAAATACCACACAGGCGCAATATGTTCCGGGGTCTGGAAGGGGTTAGCCGGTATAAAATTAGCGTGCTCGAGGAAATACCCGCCCATTTCCGGGGCGAAGAATACAACCGCGCTAAACAGAATCAGGAAGCCGACGACACCGACGATATCCTTCACCGTATAGTAAGGATGGAATGGAATACCGTCCAGGGGAATGCCGTTTTCATCCTTGTGTTTCTTGATCTCGACACCGTCCGGATTGTTTGAGCCGACTTCATGCAGGGCGAGGATATGCATTACCACGAGCAGCAGTAACACCAGCGGCACGGCGATAACATGCAGCGCAAAGAAACGGTTCAGGGTTGCGTCGGCAATAACGAAATCGCCGCGAATCCACAGGGTTAGATCATCTCCAATCACCGGTATTGCACCAAATAGCGAGATGATCACCTGTGCGCCCCAGTAAGACATCTGGCCCCAGGGCAACAGGTAGCCCATGAAAGCTTCGGCCATTAAGGCAAGGAAAATAAACATGCCGAAAAGCCAGATCAGTTCCCGTGGTTTCTGATACGAACCGTACATCAGGCCGCGAAACATATGTAGATAGACGACGATGAAAAACGCCGAGGACCCAGTCGAATGCAGGTAACGAAGGAGCCAGCCCCAGTCGACATCGCGCATGATGTATTCGACTGATTCGAACGCCATTTCGCCGTCGGGCTTGTAATGCATGGTTAAAAATATTCCAGTTATGATTTGCAGCACCAGCACCAGCAGCGCCAGCGAGCCAAAGAAATACCAGAAGTTGAAATTTTTCGGCGCGTAATATTTGGATAAATGCTCTTCCCACATTTTGGTCAGCGGGAAACGATCGTCGATCCAGCCGATCAAACCACCTGTCGAAGGCTTATTATTCATCATGCCACTCCATCTTCGCCGATTAAAATCAGGCCATCGTCTATGAAATAATGGGGTGGGATAGTCAGATTCGTGGGTGCGGGAACCCCGCTGTATACGCGCCCGGCAAAATCAAACTTGGAACCATGGCAGGGGCAGAAAAATCCACCCTGGAAATCGGCTGTTATGGTTGGTACGTAGGTTGGCGAACAACCCAGGTGCGTACAAATACCCACCATTATCAAATATTCAGGCTTGATAGAACGATATTCATTTTTGGCATAATCGGGCTGAATACTATCCTCTGAGTTTGCATCGCTTAATTTATCGGCTAAATTATCCAGCGTATCGAGCGCATCCTGGCCCCTGCGCACTACCCAGACCGGTTTACCGCGCCATTTCACTATAATTTGCTGACCGGATTGAAGTTTGCTGATATCCGCTTTGACCGGGGCGCCGGCTGCTTTCGCGCGTGCGCTCGGGTTCCAGCTTTTAACAAAAGGAATCGCTACCGCTACCGTACCGACAGCCCCGACTACAACCGTTGCCGCGGTCAGGAAACGCCGGCGATTATTATCTACCCCATCAGCAGACATTAGAATCTCATCAGAAGACATTAGAATCTATCCCAGGTAAAGAGTTGAAACGCAGAAAAATGACCTTTATTCTACACATAAAAAATCGCTCGCTAGAATAGCTTAAAATCACATTTCCGTCGAGCGCCATGATAACTTAATTCCGTTCATTATCACTTCCGTTGATTATCACTGTTTTTAGACAGGGTTAGGAATATCGATAAACTGCTGGCGTACGCCAAACTGTTTCTCGATTACCGCGGCAAGCGCCTGTACACCGTATCGCTCGGTGGCATGATGGCCGGCAGCGATATAATGAATTCCCGCCTCTTTCGCAAAATGGAATGTGTGCTCCGATATTTCTCCACTGACGAAGGCGTCTATGCCCAGTGCCGAGGCCTGCTCTATGTACTCCTGCGCCGCCCCGGTACACCAGGCAATGGTTTGAATGGGCCGGTCACCCGCTGAA
>QNFD01000160.1 GCA_003645435.1 Gammaproteobacteria bacterium
CAATACGGTGACATTTTGTTCGGCGAATAATTGCCGGCTAAAGTCTATATCTGCGATCGGTGTTGTCGGCCACAGGTAAAAACTAGCCTGTGGTTTTTGTGGCGCAAGTGTATCAGAAAGTATTGATAGAACCTGATCAAATTTTTGTCGATAAAGCTGACGATTCTCGATCACATGAGACTCGTCGCTCCAGGCGGCAACACTCGCGGTTTGTGTGGCTGGTGACATCGCGCAGCCCTGGTAGGTTCGATAGTGGAGGAACTTCTTCAGCAGCTCGGCATCCCCGGCAACAAATCCGGATCGCAGACCGGGAAGGTTGGAACGTTTCGACAGACTATGAAAAACCAGACAGTTGTGAAAATCATCCAGGCCCATGGACGATGCAGCGCCAAGCAGGCCCGGCGGGGGTCGCCTCTCGTCGAAATAAATCTCGGAATAACATTCATCGCAGGCGATGACAAAATCATGCTGCTGCGCCAGGGCTATCAGTTGCTGTAAATAAGCCTCCGACATAACCGCCCCGGTCGGGTTTCCCGGAGAACAGATATACAGTAATTGGCAGCGTGACCATTGCTTTTCATTAATCGCGTCGAGATCGGGCAGGTAGTCATTCGCTTCGATGCAATTCAAATAGTGCGGTTGTGCACCCGCGAGGAAAGCAGCGCCTTCATATATCTGGTAAAACGGGTTGGGCATCATCACCAGCGGGTCCGAAACACTGCGATCGACGATACACTGGGCGATGGCAAATAAGGCCTCACGGGTGCCATTCACCGGCAGTATGTTGTGTTCGGGATTCATCTCGGATTCGGTTAGCTGAAAGCGTCGACATAACCATTTCGAAATGGCCTCACGCAGATCTAGCACGCCTTTGGTGCTTGGGTAGCTAGATAACTGGTGTAAATGGGCAATCAGGCTTTCAATTACAAAATGCGGTGCCGGATGCCGGGGTTCGCCGATCGATAAGGATATGTGATCCAGGTTCGCCGGCGGCGTCAGCCCCTGCTTGAGTACTGACAACTTTTCAAATGGGTAGGGATGCAGTTTCTCTAGATCTTTGTTCATGATGACGGCAAGGCCAGGATGATGGGTTGCATCTATCCTACCCTATTTAACCTGGTTTTCATCGGTTCCCGATTTTTCCTTTGCGTTCTTCGGTGCTTTGCGAGAGCATCATCCATCGGATTTAAACACGACTATTCAATGGCTCTACAGAAGCGATAATTCGTGAATAATTCGGACCAGCAGGTACGAATTGATTAGCGGTTGAATTCCCTACACTTGTTTCAGTTCAACCAGGGCTTTTACTGACACACTACGGGGCATGTAGGACGTGTTATTATTCCATGGTTTCAGATAAAATTATCGCCGTAGAACCAGTGTAATACATAATAAATCATCCATAATGAGGAGAAGACCATGCCTAGATTCGTTATAGAAAGAGATATCCCAGAGATCGGTTCAGCAGATCGTGATGCGTTGCGAGGCGCCTCGCAGAAGTCTAATTCGGTGTTAGCCGCGATGAAGATGGCTTCGAAAAATATACAATGGGAACATTCTTATGTGACCGCGGACAAAATATTTTGTGTTTACCTGGCGGATTCAGAAGAGCTGATCCAGGAGCACGCGACCGAAAGCGGGTTCCCAGCTACAAAAGTAAGCCAGGTAAAAAATGTCATTGATCCGGTAACCGCCGAGGCTTAACCAGGGATGTACAGGAGGGATTAGTCCCTCCCGGGCATAGAGATCCATGCCCGGCACACAGGCCTAATCGCCATGATTCGGCCTTTCTATAGTGATTTCCTACACTGGTGTTTTGATTCAATTTATCTGAAAATGAAATCCATCGCGCGAAGTTGGCGCGCCGGTGATTATAGCCATTAGCCTCGCATGAAAGACTGTTGAACCGCAGGGTAGCTTTTCGAGGGTGTTGATTATTCCAACTAGTTCACAAATTCAAATAAACTTACTGCCAGTTTGAGAGATGAATTCACTGCTTTCAGGAGTTTGAAAGCTAGATTTAGCGAGGCCTGTGGCCAGATGTACCGTTTATCGGTTAACCAGGTGCCAGGCCCTGGCCAGGTAGTTTTATCGCAATCATTGCCTATACTCAAATAGCATAATAAAGGCGATGACAGTTCATATTTTGAAAGCCAAAAAAAGCCAGTCAACCGAAGCGCGAAAAACTAAAGAAACTCTGATTGAAGAGAATGCTTTGCTGCGCGAAAAACTCGAGAAATTTGAGGCAATATCCAGCCTCAAGGAAGACCGACTCAATACGCTCGCCACCCAGTTTAAAGTTGGTTTCTGGGAATGGGATGGAATCAAGAGTCAGATTTCTTATTATTCAGAAGAAACCGCAAATATATTCGGTCTATCACTGCCGGAAATGTATGATCGGTTCAAATGTGCAGAAGACTTTTACGCGGTGATTCACCCGCAGGATCTTGAACACTACAAGTGGCACGCTGGCCCTGATGATCCTGATGAGATTGGTGAAATGCCAGAGGTGTATGACTATCGTATTGTCAGACCCGATGGGCAGATACTTCACCTAAGAGAGCTGGAGTATGAAACCATCCTCAAGGATGGTGTATGTGCTTACGCCTATGGTGCTCTGCAGGACATTACCGAACACCAGAAATCTTCAGTGGCATTAAAACTAAGTGAAGAACGCTACAGTTCTTTATTTGCCCAGTTGCCGGTAGGAGTACAGGAAGAAGATTACAGTTCGGTCAAAAAACTCGTCGATAAATTGCATCGTCAGGGCGTAATGGATTTAAACGAGTTTTTCCTGGCTAATCCGAAAGTGCTTCGCGAGGCGATAGGTGGTACAAGAATCACCAGTGTTAACGAAGCCCTGTTAAAAATTCACCAGGCCAACTCCGAAGAAGCTTTCCTCGAAGACGAAGCTGATATCGATAGCTGGTGGAGTGATGAATGGATCGAGTTTTACGCGGCAGAAATTGATGGGCTGGCAGGTGCCGACGGTTATTACGAAGTTGAACGTGCTGATACTAACGCGCATAACTCTTACATCGAGGCGCGTACCATTACTTCACTGGTACATGGATACGAAGATAGCTGGTCAAGAGTGATTACCACTTACGAGGATATTACCGAGCGTAAGAAAAGCCAGCTAAAAATACTCGAAGCAAAAGAAGAAGCCGAAAAGGCGAGCCAGGCTAAATCAGAGTTCCTCTCCTGCATGAGTCACGAATTACGCACACCGTTAAACTCAATCCTGGGCTTCTCCCAACTTGCGGAACTCGACCCGGGCATAAGCGCGGAACAGAAATCCTACTCACGCAAAATTAATCACGCGGGCAAACATTTGCTGATCCTGATAGAGGAGATTCTGGATCTGTCGCGAATTGAATCAGGTGATGTGGAGCTTTCCTTAGAGGCGGTTTCGCTGGTAGACATAATTAATGACGGTATGAGTTGGGTAGGGGCACTGGCAGAAAGACGGGGCATCAAGTTTGAGTTTGATCCGGCATTGCTGGCCGATGTGCTCGTCGAAGCGGATGCGATTAAACTAAAACAGGTTTTCCTGAACTTGCTCACCAACGCGGTTAAATATAATCAACAGGATGGTAGTGTCAGTATAGTCTGTACCCGGCAAGTCCCGGGGCTGGTTCGTATTGGCATCAAGGATACCGGTCCCGGCATCTCGAAGGATCGAATCGCTGAATTGTTTCAGCCTTTTAATCGGCTTGGCGCGGAATTTAGCGAGGTAGAAGGGACCGGAATTGGATTGGTGATTACGAAAAAATTAATTAAACTGATGAAAGGCAGGCTTGAAGTTGAGAGTACGTTAGGCGAGGGAAGTATCTTCTGGGTTGAACTACCGTCAATACAACGGGCGAGTCAACAAGACAGTAATCTTTATATTGTACCGAGCAAAAATACCAGGGCATCGGCCCTTGTAACAGCTGCCAATCCGAGGATTTTGGTTGCGGAAGACAATCCGGTCAATCAGGAACTGATTGCTACCCAGATGAAAGCGCTTGGTTACGATGCTGATTACGCAGTCAATGGATCAGAGGCCCTGAAACTCTGGGAAGCGAGTGATTACGATTTGCTGATTACTGATATTCGTATGCCGGTGATGGATGGGTTCGAGTTAGTTCGACGAATCAGATCGAAGGAAGCCGGTGTCAGTGAAGCCAAACCGATTATTGCGATTACCGCGAATGCAATGGATCGGGAAAAACGGCGCTGTTTCGAAGCAGGTGTCAATGACGTGATGTCAAAGCCGGTTGATCTGGAAGATCTGAGGGTGTCGTTGGGAAGGTGGTCGCCCAAAATTGATACGCCGGCCAGCCCGGCCCGAGAGAACCTTGTCCGTCAACCGATTCCAGTCGGCGAGGTAGTAAACCTGGCTATTTTGAGGCAGGCGGTGGGCAATAAACCCGAGGTTCATCGGCATCTACTGGCTTCCTATGTGAGGACGCTGCCTCAATCCCTGGATGATATTCAAATAGCCTATTCATGGCGTAATCACGAACTATTGAGCGAATATGCGCATAAGCTGAAATCTTCATCTCGCAGTATAGGCGCGACCAATATGTCTGAAACCTGTCGAGCGATCGAGCTCGTCTGTATGGAAAATCGCTGGCAGGATATGGAACCCCTGATGACCCAACTAAAGCAGTCTGCAGTGCAGGTAGAGGCATTTGTTGATGTCTATTCCGAAGGCGTTACGCTGAATACATCGGAGCCGATCCCGGTAGAAATGGAAGAAGATATTACCGACATTAATCTCTCAATCCTGGTGGTTGATGACGATTACATCACCCATAAAGTGACCGCATTGCTGCTTGACGACATGGGGTTTCATAATGTGCATTCGGCCCTGTCAGGACCGCGTGGTCTGGAAATACTCGACGAACTGGACGAAGGCATTGATGTGGTCATGTGCGATTTGAATATGCCGAATATGGATGGCGTCGAATTTACACGTAGACTGGCAGAGCGGAATTTCGAAGGAGCGCTGATAATTATCAGTGGCGAAGATATCAGAATTTTGAAGACCGTTGAAAAACTGGCGATCGAGCATGAGTTACATGTGCTGGGTACGATGGAAAAACCGGTCACGCAGGCGAAACTAAGTGAAATGTTGCGATTGCTGGACCAGGTTAATTCTGAAAAATCACTGATTATTATCGATGCGATTACCGTTGATGATCTCTCGGAGGCGATCAGGCAGGGTAATCTGGATACTTATTTCCAGCCCAAGGTCGATGTCAAGACACGTAAAGTTATCGGAGTAGAGGCCCTGGTACGCTGGAATCACCTAACCGAAGGTGTTCTTCACCCGAATTCGTTTGTGCCCCTGGCCGAAGACAACAATCTGATTTCCGAATTGACCATGTTCGTATGCAAACAGGCACTGGAACATGCGGTTAGATTGCAAAACGAGGGTTTCAAACTGAACATGGGTATCAATATCTCGGTTGACACCCTGAATGATCTTGCTTGGCCAGATCAAATAGCGGCCCAGATAGAGGATTGTGGCCTCAAACCTTCATCGATCACTTTTGAAATTACGGAAAGCCGGTTGATGGAAAATATTTCGGTTGCACTGGATATCTTAAGCCGCTTGAGTCTAAAGCGATTTAATCTTTCGATTGATGATTTCGGTACGGGATATTCATCGATGGAACAGTTGCAACGTATTCCGTTTTCAGAACTGAAAATAGACCGGGCCTTCGTACGCGGGGCGAGTGATGACCCTGCTGCCCGGGCCATACTCGAAGCTAACCGGTTACTGGCGAAAAAACTGAACATGACCATCGTCGCGGAAGGCGTGGAAACACAGGAGGACTGGGACCTGGTAACCGAACTCGGTTGTGATCAGGTGCAGGGTTATTTTGTCGCTAAACCAATGCCTATTGACGAACTTTGTTTATGGCTTCGCAACTGGCAAATGCCCGAATGATCAGGTGCTGATAAATCAATTTCACAACCCCTGATATTGTCGTCAGGGTCATCTCATTATTTTTTCTATGGTTACAGATTCGGCACTTGAAATAGTATTTTTAGTACCTAAATAGTGATTACGAACGGCAGGTCTCGAAGAGAATGTCGATCGTAAGTTACTTTTTTAACACTAATTGCTTCTTAAGGAGAATTTGTTATGACTAGAATAGATTTAAGCCCACTTTACCGCAGCAGTATTGGCTTTGACCGCATGGGTTCATTGTTGGATTCAGCGCTGCGTTCCGAAAAAACAACTGGCGGATACCCGCCCTACGACATCGAAGTTCGTGGTGATAACCAGTATGCCATCACCCTGGCGGTTGCTGGTTTCGAGCAAAGCGAACTCGACATCCAGGTAGAAAAAGGCGTGCTTACCGTCCGCGGTAAAAAGGACGAAGACAATTCAGATCGCAACTACCTTTACCAGGGAATCGCCAACCGGGCGTTTGAACGCAAGTTTAACCTTGCCGATCACGTCGAAGTTTCCGGTGCTGATTTGAATAATGGTTTGCTCACCGTCCAGCTGGTGAAGGAAATCCCAGAGGCGATGAAGCCGAAATCAATCGAGATAAACCTGTC
>QNFD01000161.1 GCA_003645435.1 Gammaproteobacteria bacterium
CGTCGTCGAGATTGGGCAGGGTTGCCGCTACCTGGTTCGCGGCACAGGTGGTAATTCCGGTTTCGTATAGCCCGTGGATGCAGATATCGATGCCGGCCGCCTCGGCAATGTGCGCCACCTTGGTAAAGCGTAACAGGCCGCCGGTTTCATGCAGGCCCAGAACGATCAGGTCGGCTGCTCCCGCGCGGCAGACGTCAAAGGCATCATACGGAGTGAATACGAGCTGGTCGGCGGCAATCGCAACCGGGCTGTTGGCGCGCACCTGGGCGAGCGCGGAAATACTCTCGCAATTGGTCGGCTGCTCGATGAACTCCACGTCGTATTCGCACATCTTGCGGATCATGCGCGTGGCGTGCACCGGGCTCCAGTGCTCGTTCGGGTCCATGCGCAGGCGTTTCTGCGGGCCGATCGCGGCGCGAACCTGTTGCGCGATATCAATATCCAGCGCATCCCCACGACCCACCTTGACGTAGATGACCTCGCAGCCGGACTCTGCCAGCATTTTCGCCTCGGCTGCCGTTTGCGCGGCGGTTTCCCCCTGGGCGAAACCGAAATACTGTATTTCGTCGCGCACCGCGCCACCGAGTAACTCGTGCGCGGCCAGTCCGGTTGCCTTACCCATCAGGTCCCACAAGGCCATCTCCAGTCCCGCCAGGACCTGCCCGCTGAACCGCGGCGAGCTGCAGGTGCCAAGCGCCTGGAACAGGGCATGATAGGCCTCCGCCATGAGCCGGGCATTTTCAAATGGGCTGCGGCCGATACAGATCGCACCGGCCTGCCTGATGTAGAATTGAATGCCCTCAGCCGACGGCGTGGCAACCGATTCACCATAACCGGTTAAGCCATCATCGGTATGTACTTCCACAAGAATGATCATGGCGCCATCGATAACGCCCTGGGCCCAGTGATAAGGCTTGATGTAGGGGACCAGTAACGGCCGTGTGCGGATCTCGGTAATTTTCAATTCTCTGCTTCCTGTAATCGAGGCTGATGTTGACACAGTCCAGAGTGTCAGGCTTTTTTGCCGCTGGTTCAAGAGAACCTATGCCGAAACACCCATCGACTTCCGCATACAGCGCCGTTCCGTTTGACGGCGGCAGGCGCGCGGCCGATTACTTCAGCCGAACGCGCTCAAGGTCAACCGTTATGTCGTCGCCCATGCATCAAGTGGCGCCAGGGTCGCTGCCAGTTCGTTCTCCATTGCTTCTGCCAACGGACGTACCGGCTTACGAACATTGCCTCCATCAAACCCGCGCATGCGGCAGGCGGATTTAACCGCTGGGATATAGTCACCATTCCAGATGTAAAGTAGCGACGGGATCATGCAAGACCAAAGCTCCAGAGCCGATTTATAGTCACCCGAGGCGGTCAACTCATAAAGTTTGACCGCTTCATGCGGCATGTAATTGGCCCCACCCCAGATCGCGCCCTCGGCACCGGCCATAAGGGCAAACAGTGTCGTCGTATCGCAGCCATTCAGCACCTTCCCGCCCGCCTGAAGATAGGCTTGATGCGTAGTTAAATCCCCGGCGCTGTCCTTGATGTAATTAAAATTATCGAGTGTCAACAGACGCTCAAACAGTGGCACGGAAACCGAAATCCCGGTCGCCTGCGGAATGTTGTAACCGACAACGTCGGTTGAGATTGATCGATCGATCTCGGCATAAAATTCGAACAAGCCGTCATCATCAGCCGGCCCTTCCAGATAAGGCGGCAAAATCATCAGCGCATCCGCACCGATGCCTTCGGCGTGCTTCGTGCGCCGCATAACGTCATCAAAGTTCAACGCCGAAGTCTGGCAAATCACATTGCAACGACCATCTACCCTTTTAGCGCCAATTTCGTACAGCTTGTTGCATTCAGTCTCGGTCAGATAGGGGTGTTGTCCCGTTCCCGAACCTAACACCAGGCCATGCACGCCAGCATCGATATAACAATCGATCAATTCTTCCCAGCGCTTGTACTCAATCACCCCGTTTTCATTCATGGGTGTTTGCATCGCCAGGTTTATACCTTTCAGGTCAGACATTTCATCACTCTCTCTGAAATAAGTTTTTAAATCACGTTTCGTTGCCGGCGCGATAAAAACGCCACCTGGTCGTGAAACGCACTCCAATCTCGGTCAGTAAGGCGGGATAACCGCGGACAGGCGCCGCTCGTTGCAGTAATATTTCGATGGATTTCGAAGATTTCCCCATTGCGTATTCAGCCAGCGCCTTACCAAAGGTCGTGCCGCGTGAAACACCCGTGCCGTTGCAAAAAGCAGTACCGAATACGTTTTCGGCCAGTTTTCCAAAAACCATACCGCCATTGTGAGACAACGTCATCATGCCACCCCAGCTGTGCTCAAAACCTATCGACGCAATCTCAGGGTAGCGTCGCTCGAAGGCGATTTGATGCTTTTGTTTCGCGTTTTCAACATCCGTCATTGTCGATTTGAAATCGCGGGCGTAGGCATAGACATTACGCAAAAACAGGCGATTGTCAGCAGTACGGCGCAGCGTAGTGCCAAAACTGTCTGCCGGGATTACCCCAAAGGTTTCCCGCCCTCCGACCGACGCCGATTCGGCATCGGTTAGCGGTCGGGTCAGACTGGCGTAGGTGTAAAGCGGGATTGCGGTGTTTTCAAAATAGCCGCATTTGGTTAGATAACCATTATTACAGAGTAAAATTTTTCGCGGACGGATCAGGCCCGATGGTGTTTTGCAGAGGGCTTTTTGACTGTCGTTTTGCATTTCAACAATCGGTGTATTTTCATAGACAGTAACGTTGTTCGGCAGCGCCTTCATCGCGTTACGCAAATACCTGGCGGGTTGCAGTAGCACCGTCCCCGGCGCGAAAAGTGCTTTTTTATAGTGGCGGCTACCCGTAATACTGCAAATTTCATCGGCGTCGACCCATTGATAACTCTGTTTAAGCCGGCTCAGCGCATCGGCAAACCCGTCCAGGCAAACTTCCCCGTGCTTAGTGGCCGCAGCGTGATACTTCCCCTCCGGACTCCAGTCGCATTCGACGCCCAGTTCCTCGACCGCTTGCCGCATATAGGCAATGCCTTCCAGATTAATATGATTTTCTTCGCTATTACCTTTGATGTCTTCGGCGAAGTTTTTATTGCGCGGATTGTGAGCGAGGTCAATCGCGTACCCGGCACATCGCCCGGCGGCGTTGTTACCTATCCTGCCGGCGTCGACGAGAACGATGCTCGCCTGGGGGTCAAGTTCAGCCAGCCTTCGAGTGGCATGTAATCCCATCCATCCGCCGCCTACCACCAGCCAGTCGCAGTCAATTTCTCGCTCGAGTACTTTGGCGGATTCAATCTTTCCTAATGTGGCATACCATCCAGAATCTGTAGGCTCGCATTGGACAGGATCAATCTTCATGATCAGACAAGGCAGCACTGCCTGGCTGGGAGGAATTGGTCATCGACATCGTGTTGTTCCCCGAACAGGAGTTAACCAGGCAGAGCCCCGACTTGTCGGGGCAGTATACTGATGTTGTTAATCAGGCGCGACAGTTCTGCAAAACAGGCGACAGAGAGCTATTAAACTAATGAGAGGAGGTTAACAATTGGTTAAAATGATACATTCCAGATTGGAGCTCAAACAATAATAATCGCCGAAACATTGAAAGGATGAAGCATTTAAATCACCCGGTATCCATGCATAGTCCGCGCAAATTCAGGCCCCGACTGGCAGGCATAGTTCTTGTTGCGTTGGCGGCAGTCGGTTTTGGCGCCGAGGTTCGGTCGCAAAGCCTCGAACCCCGCGCTTATTCAAACTCACCGACCGGGCTGAATTTCGTGTTGGTCGGATTTCAAAACTCCAATGGCGCAATAGAACTCGATCCCACACTTCCAGTCGAAGATGCAGACGCTGAGGTCGATACCGGGTATATCGGTTACGTGCGTACGCTGGAGGTTGCCGGTAACTCGGCCAAACTAGGCGTTGTGCTCCCCTATGCCTCATTGCAGGCCGATGGGTTTGCTGATGGTGTTTTCAGAGAACGCGATGCCGTCGGATTAGCAGACCCAACATTTTTCTTTTCCTATAATTTATTCGGTGCGCCCGCGTTATCGGTGCAGGAATTTAAGGATTACCGACAAGAAAAAATCATTGGCGTTTCGCTGAAAGTTATCGCCCCGCTTGGAGATTACGATTCGGACAAGTTGATCAACATAAGCACCAATCGCTGGACCCTGGAACCCGGAATCGGAATTTCCAGTGCATTCGGCAACTGGACACTGGAAGCTTCAGGTGCTGCCGCTTTTTACACCGACAACAACGATTTTTTCAATGGCCAAAAGCGCGAGCAGGACCCGATCTATTCGGCGCAATTTCACGTTACCTATACTTTCCCCAGCAAGATATGGGTGGCTGCCAGCACCACCTATTACGAGGGTGGAAAAACAACGATCGATTCAATTGAAAAGGATGATATACAGGAAAACTGGCGCACCGGCATCACCCTGTCGCTACCGCTAAACCGCAACCAGGCAGTCAAGCTTTACGGCAGCAGGGGTGTCAGTACCCGCACAGGAACCAACTTCGATATTGCCGGTGTTCTCTGGCAGTATCGATGGGGCGGGGGATTTTAGGTATTGAGGGCATATAAAATGAATCAATTGAGCACGATTTCACAGGACGGTGGCGCCTATATTGCTCCTATCCCACCGCAATTCGTCCACATGGATGCGGTCCTCAAAGAGGGTCCAGGGACACACACTTTCCCATTGACAGTTAGTTAGGGTCCAGGGAGGGTCCAGGGACACACACTTTCCCATTGACAGTTAGTAACTCCAAGTCGTAGGATTCCCGCATCTCAGACAATGGAATGGACTGATGACTAGACCCAGGAAGGTGTTGATCTCACTTGCGGAAACCCCCTATTACCACATCACCTCGCGCTGCGTCCGCCGCGCCTATCTGTGTGGGATAGACCATTACTCGGGCCAAAACTACGAACATAGACGACAATGGGTGGTCGATCGCATTCGCCTGCTCTCTTCCCTGTTCGCTATCGATGTCTGCGCATATGCTGTTATGAGCAATCACTATCACCTGGTGCTCAAAGTCTGTCCTGAGCAATTGGATGGTCTTTCGGACGAGAAAATCATGGAGCGATGGTGTGCCCTGTTCAAGGGGCCTCTGCTTATCCAGCGCTATCGCGACGGTGAAACCTTGAGGCCATTCGAGCAATCAACCGTTTCGGACATCGTCACCGTCTGGCGCCAGAAGCTCGCCAGTATCAGTTGGTTCATGCGCTGCCTGAACCAGCCCATTGCCAGGCAAGCCAATCTCGAAGACAAGTGTACGGGCAAGTTCTGGGGATCCCGATTCACCTCACAGGCCCTGAAATCCGAAGAAGCCCTGCTCTCCTGCATGGCCTATGTCGACCTCAACCCGGTACGGGCCGGGATGGCTAGCCAGCCGGAAACCTCCAACCACACCAGCATTCGAGAGCGTATCCGATCGGAATTCAAGTTGGATGACGCGATTGAAGGACAAGTTAGTAACGGCGACCTGCTCAATTTCAGAACACCACTGAAGCCTTTATTATCCTTTGAAAGCGATCTGATAAATGATGTTCAAACGGGTATTCCATTTAGTTTTCAGGACTATCTGAAACTGGTGGACTGGACTGGCCGAATGATTCGCAGTGACAAGCGAGGATATATCGACAGTGAACTACCGCCCCTTCTGACAAGACTACAAATCACCGCTGATCAATGGCGTCTCAATACCACGCAGTTTGAAGCCATTCATGTAAAACGATTCAATCGGGTAACCCCAACGCTCGATACGGGTTAAGTTCAGCAACCAGATCAACTCGCACTCCCCTCTAGATACCAGGGGCCGGGCGGATATTGCTTGAATTCAATATGTTATCAACCTGCGTGTTTAAGGCGCAGAAAATACTGCGTTCTGGCCTGATTCTCCATTGCCCCGAACTTCCATAGGACCTTTAAATCTCGTTTTTGCGACGGCGTGTGTCCTTGTGAACCTTTTTGCGACGGCGTGTGTCCTTGTGAACCTTTGCTTGTGAACCTTTGTTTAAATCTCGTTTTTGCGACGGCGTGTGTCCTTGTGAACCACCCCCGGGATTCCGGTGCCCACCGGGGTCTCGTCATCGTTTCAGGTTTGTTGAGAAGGTTGCCGGAATCCCGGGGGTGTTTCACAAGGACACACACTCTTCCTGAATCGCCCCGGGTATTCCGGGTGGGCAGGTGGTCAGCTCGACTTCGAGCTCGAGCGTGGCAGTTGGCATGTGGTGGCAGCAGACCCGGATGCAGTCTTCTCCGGCGATACGAACTCGCTGTGGGAGCGGCTGATCGAGTGATTGGAGCCTACGGGCATTCAGGTGGATAGTAGACCATTCTTGACGGCCATGGCGTTCTAACAATTCCTCTCTGACACCTGTTTTATCTCACGACGCTACCTTTCCCGCACGATGCAATGCTGCATCAAACAAAACCTGGCAGCCTGCCGCACAGTCTTCTTTGGTTGATGCAGCATTGCATCGTGCGGGAAAGGTAG
>QNFD01000162.1 GCA_003645435.1 Gammaproteobacteria bacterium
CCATCAGTTGGCAGGTGGATCGTTTTGTTCTGGTAAAATCGATATCGATATCCGGGGGCGTGCGCTATGAAGTTGTTGAGAGTTATGCCTTGGGGTGTTGATTGTTTCTAAGTAGTTGTTGTTCGTCACACTGGCACTTTCCTCATCATTTTTCACACCCGAAATCTATACTGTTGGTTCTCCCTCGCCCCCCAGGGGAGAGGGCAGGGGTGAGGGGGCAATCTAAAGGCATCCCCCTCATCCCAGCCTTCTCCCCTCAAGGGAGAAGGAGAAAATATATCCAGATGGTTGAATTACATTTCTTCAGAGCAAAAAAAAACACGGCTTATAGCCGTGTTTTTTAAAACTAATGACCAGGGAATGCTAGGCCACAAATGTCGCTTTAATTGATTTGAACGCGTTCTTTTCAATTTGCCGAATACGCTCGGCAGAGACACCATATTCATCAGCTAACTCATGCAGCGTGGATTTTGAATCACTTAACCAGCGCCGGGTAACAATCGCTTTGCTGCGATCATCCAGTAGTTCCAGTGCTTCGCTAAGATGTTGGTGATTTTGCTGCTCGGTATCATTCATTTCAAGCGTTAATTCAGGCGACTGTGTGCTGGAAACCAGCGTGTTTTCGGGCGCCAGGTAACTAGCGTCGTCATCGTCGTCACTACTCATGTTGAATCCAATATCATGGTTGTTGAGACGATTCTCCATTTCCATGACATTTTCTTTCGTTACGCCCAGGGTTTCAGCGACGTGTTCGATTTCTTCCGGCTTAAACCAGCCAAGGCGTGTTTTTTGACTGCGCAATTTAAAAAATAACTTACGCTGCGCTTTGGTCGTGGCAATCTTGACGATGCGCCAGTTTTTCAGGATATATTCGTGAATTTCAGCCTTGATCCAGTGTACTGCGAAAGAAACCAGACGTACGCCAACTTCGGGACGAAATCGTTTCACCGCTTTCATCAGGCCTATATTTCCTTCCTGGATTAAATCGGCGATTGCGAGGCCGTATCCGCCATAGTTGTTGGCAACTTTAATGACGAATCTTAGATGTGGCAGGATTAGTTTCTGTGCTGATTCGAGGTTACCGGTTTCCTGTAAATCGGTTGCGTACCGCTGTTCTTCCTCAAGCGTTAAGATAGGTACACTCCGCGCCGCACGCATGTACGCCTCCAGATTCGAGGTGCCGAGAAGTACCGGCAGTGTGTTACCTGTATTGACTAGTTCTGTGCTCATAGTGTCCTCACGTATGTTTTTAGCACTCTAACTGTTCGAGTGCTAAACATTAGAGCATAAATTATAGTAGAAGTTCAAGCTTTATTATAAGTTTATTAACAAATATTAATATAGGTTTTAAGCGTCGGATTTCAAGTCTGTAATTGCTTGAATTTATTGAATATTTATGGGTTTAAGGCTTCGTTTTGACGTTTGATATTTACCAGGGTTTCGATGCGTTGAAGCAAATCGGATTCGTCGACTGGTTTGGTGATAAAGTCATTAGTGCCGGCGCCAAATATGCCGGTAAAATCAGTTTTTTCGTCGTCGGCCGGCGCTATCGTCATTAGTAACGCGGGCAAGGCCAAATAGTCAAGTTTGAGTTCATTGCGCACGGTTTGAATAAGCTCATATCCATTCGTTGCACTGGACAACATTGAGTCGGTAATCAGGACATCAACGGTACAGCTGTTATTTCTGGTTATATCCTGTT
This sequence comes from Gammaproteobacteria bacterium, assembly GCA_003645435.1. The sequence continues at coordinate 1,703 of QNFD01000162.1, forward strand.
TCAAATATTCGAGGGCGTTTCCCGCATCGTTGAAATGTCTGAACTGAATATCATTTTTATCCATTATTGCATTCGTAATTGCGGTCGAAGTCGCGCCATTGTCGACGTATACGATTTTAACCGGTAGCTCCGAGTCCTTGCCGAGAAAATTAAGAATGAAATTCACCAGTGACTGGTGCCCCTCGGCCTTGTCAAAATAGGCAGTAACCGCCCTGCTATCATCCATATCATCCCCAAGGATTCGATTCTCAGGATCACCGGAAATTACAAAAATTGCTGTATCCCGGTTTTTAGCCGACTTACGAATATGATCGATGAGACTGTATCCATCCATATCGGGCAAGGTGATGCCCGTGGTGATAATTTCGAATTCGAATTGCTGTACAGCCGTGCGCGCTTCCCTGGCGGTCCCGCAGGCGATAATATCCAGCCCGGGCATTTGTTTTAAAATTTCCTGGTACAAAATAGTTCTGGCCGAGTCCGACGAGTCTATCAATAATAGGCGGCGTTGTTTGAACATGAGGTAATGCGAGGCTCCTGTTTCTCAGGTAGGTTCGATTTGATTCAGGTGTTGGGCTACTGCTATCCAGGAGCCGGCCAGGCCGAGCAGGGTACTTGAAGTCACCAATACGATAAAGTCCTGAAAAGTGAATGTGATTAATTCAAGGTCGGCCTGGTAGAGCAGGTTTAACCGGTTCAGCGGGCCGGAAATAGCCAAATAGCCAATTTCGACGATTAACCAGGACATCAAACCACCTAACAGTCCATACCAGACACCACCATACAGAAAAGGGCGCCGGATAAAAGCGTTGGTGGCGCCAATTAACTTGGTGACGATGATTTCCTGGTAGCGATTCTGGATATCGAGCCTGATGGTATTGCCAATAATCAATAAAACCGCAATTGAAAATAAAATGGTGACCATCACGACAGACCGTTTTGCAATTTCCAGTATGGTGTAGAGCCTTTCCAGCCATTCGGTATCGAGCTTCGCAATTTTAACCTGCGGGGAAGCCTGCAGGGTATTTAGCAGGTTTTTAACCGCGAAGGTATCGGCTTCGCCCAGGGGCTCAACGATAATAGTGTGCGGTAGTGGATTGTTGGCGAGGGTATCGAGACTCTTGCCAAATCCGGAAGATTCGCGGAAAGCTTCCAGTGAGATCTTCCGGGAAATAAACTCTGTCGACTGGACATTTTTCATGCCCGAGATTTCACCTTCAAACGCTCTGGCCTTTTTTTCGCTTAACTTGATATCGAGGTAAAGTGTAATCTGCGTGATCGATCGGTAATCACCAGACATGGCGTTGATATTTTTTAAAAACAGGTAAAAGCCACCGGGTAGCGACAGGGTAATGCCGATTACGGCGACCGTCATAATAGTGGGTACCGGCGCCTGATATATTTTCCCAAGACTGAATATCAAGGACTGAACGTGGTGCAGGAGGTATGCAATTAGCTGGTTCGATGTGGCCGGCTTGTCACGGCGTGTGTTACTGGTCCGCATAAATCACCAGTTTCCCGGGCGGAATTCGTGAGCTTGCCCTGGCTTGAATTCTGCCGAATCATGGTCTGGCAGCTTACCGTCGAGGTCATTGTAGATCATTTTTCCCTGATTCAGAGTAAGTACCGGCTTCGCCAGTTCATCAATCAGGTTGAGGTCGTGGCTGGCGACCAGTACCGATACGCCGACCTGGTGAAAATCGATAAAAATTTGCATGATTTCGCGTGATAGTACCGGGTCCAGGTTACCGGTCGGTTCATCGGCCAGGAGTAGCATCGGCTTGTGAACCACCGCCCGTGCTATGCCCACGCGCTGTTGTTCTCCGCCGGAAAGCGTTATTGGCATCGATTTTTCCTTGCCGAGCAAACCTACTTTGTCGAGTGCGGCGCGAGTTCTCTTTGCGATCTCCTGATGGCGATATCCCTGAATAATTAAAGGCAATGCGACATTGTCGAATACGGGACGATCAAACAGAAGCTGATGGTCCTGAAAAATAATGCCGATGTTACGCCGTACATAGGGAACTCGATGCCTGGCTATGGTTTTCAGATTAATCCTGTTCAGCAACGCATGTCCGCGTGTCGGCTTTTCGATCAATGAAATGATTTTTAGCAGGGTGCTTTTACCGGCGCCGGAATGGCCGGTGAGAAACGCCATTTCACCTGCTCCCAGCTGCATAGACACGTTACTGAGTGCTTCATGACCACCGGGGTATCTTTTCGTAACGTGTTGAAACTCGATCATTGTAATATTAGGCGTTTTGCTCATCTAGTTCTGAAAGCAGTGCATCGACAAACTCCTTGTCGTCAAACACGCGGAGGTCATCGACTGATTCACCAACACCAATATAGCGTATGGGCAATTGCAATTGTTCGGAGACACTAAATATGATGCCGCCTTTTGCGGTGCCGTCAAGCTTGGTCAGGGTGATACCGGTGATGCCTATAGACTGATTAAAATTAGTCGCCTGCGAAAGCGCATTTTGACCGGTACCCGCGTCAAGTACAAGCATGGTTTCGTGCGGTGCACTGGGATCAAGTTTGCCGATAACGCGCTTTATTTTTTCCAGTTCATCCATTAAATCATTCTGTGTGTGCAGGCGGCCCGCGGTGTCGGCGATTAATATATCGATATCCTTTGCCTGCGCCGATTTGAGGGCGTCAAATATGACCGAGGCCGAATCGGCACCTTGCCCCTGCTTGATCACTGGAATATCGAGGCGCGCACCCCAACTCTGCAATTGTTCTACCGCGGCAGCACGAAAAGTATCGCCGGCGGCCAGCATCACACTATACCCCTGGTTCTTAAATTGCTGTGCGAGTTTACCGACCGTGGTAGTTTTACCTGCACCGTTAACGCCGACCATCAATATCACGAAAGGGCGATGTTGTTTATCGATAGTTAACGGACTGGAACTCGGCAAAAGGATATCCACCATCGACTGCTTTAGTACTGAGACGAGACTCTTACCGTCTTTAAGCGCATCGCGGCTGGCAGCCTCAACCAGGTTGGTGGTAATTTTCTGGGTGGCCTGTATGCCAACATCCGCCATTAGCAACTGGTCTTCCAGTTGTTCGAGGAGGTCGTCGTCGATCGCCTTCTTTCCGAGTAGAATTGAAGCGATTCCCGAGGACAGGCCGGCCCGGGTTTTGGATAACTTTTGTTTCAGGCTGGCAAATAGCCCCTGCGTTTTTTGCTCCGCCGCATCATTATTTTTCTGACTTGATTTGAAGCCAAACATTGCTTTTCCCGGGATCGAAATTTCAGGCACAATATGCTAACAGAAAGCGATCGATTCTGTGCATACTGATTGCTGTTTGTGACTTACTGTTAGAGTAGTTTCCAATTGTAGTTTGCGCTATCGAACAGGTAGTCGAGAATGCTAGCCACCGGCGAGCGAGGACGTCAATTCAAATGAGCAGGGCAAAACCCCAGCAGGTAAGGATTATCGGCGGCATATGGCGCGGTCGTAAAATACCCGTTGCTAATATCGATGGATTACGGCCGACGCCTGACCGAATCCGCGAAACGCTGTTTAACTGGCTCGTTATGGATTGTCCGGGAGCCAGTGTTCTCGACTGTTTTGCCGGTAGTGGCGTGCTTGGGTTTGAAGCCATTTCGCGTGCGGCGAAACACCTCACAATGGTCGAAAAAGATCAACAGGCCTGGGATAGACTTCGGAAACAGCTTGAGCGTTTTGAATGTGATGCGATTACCCTGATTTGCGGGGATATAATAAAATTAATTCCCGGGATGAAGAAGCAATTCGATCTGGTTTTTATTGATCCGCCGTATGCTTTGCCGCAACTGCGGCATCAGGTGATTAACAGCCTGCTAGAGCATCAACGTCTGATCGATGGCGCAAAGATTTTCATCGAATGGCCGGTGACAGAGCAGTTTGATCTACCGGTTCCCGAGCTGTCCTGGCTAAAGCAGAAAAAAGCCGGGCTGGTCAATTACGGTATAGCCGAATGGCGCCTAACTCGCTAAACTGGCAGGCTATTTTACTGATAGAATCGGTTCTCGGGCTTACTCGGGCCAGTTGAACCAGATGGGACCATTGATGACGAAAATCGCGATCTACCCGGGAACCTTCGATCCGGTTACAAGGGGGCATATCGATATATGCGAGCGCGCAATAAAAATGTTCGATCAAGTGGTGATCGGCGTTGCTGATAGCCTCGCGAAAGAACCATTCTTCGATATCGACGAACGCGTATCGATGCTGGAGACGGTATTTAAGGATAGTCCTCGAATATCGATCAGGCCTTTTTCCAGTCTGGCAATTGATTTTGCGCGCGAGTGTAACGCTGAAGTTATTATCCGTGGATTACGCGCGATTTCTGATTTCGAATTTGAAGTACAGTTGGCAGGGATGAATCGTTCGCTCGCAAGTGAGATCGAAACCGTGTTTCTCACCGCCGCGCAACGATATGCTTTTGTATCCTCCAGCCTGGTGCGTGAAATCGCGCGGTTGGGCGGAGACGTGTCCGAATTTTTACACCCTGAAGTGCTGGATCGACTAACTGCCAAACTAGTTAAATCCAGATGATAAGCCAGTCCCCCACAGCCCGCGTATCGGTAGCTATCTAATATGGCCTTGATAATTACAGATGAATGTATCAATTGTGACGTATGTGAACCCGAATGCCCGAACGATGCCATTTACCCCGGTGAAGAAATATACGAAATCAACCCGGATTTATGCACCGAGTGTGTCGGTCATTTCGAAACTTCACAATGTGTCGAGGTATGTCCGGTCGATTGTATTCCACTTGACCCGAATCATGCCGAAACTCAAGATGAATTGATGGTCAA
>QNFD01000163.1 GCA_003645435.1 Gammaproteobacteria bacterium
CTAATGGCGCCGGCTTTGGCTGGGAAGACATGACCATCTACAAACTGGGGTATGAATGGGCTGCGAGTGATGCCTGGACCTGGCGGCTTGGCTACAGTATCACCGACCAGCCGGTCCCCACTACCGAGACGTTGTTTAACATTCTCGCGCCCGGTGTGATTGAACAACATTTCACTTTCGGCTTTACCCGAAGTTATAGTAATAATAATGACTTCAATTTCGCATTAATGTACGCGCCCAGAGTAACCGTGTCAGGCGCCAATCCTCTCCAGGGATCCAGTGTACAGATGATCGATATCGAAATGTACCAGTACGAACTGGCATTCAGCTATAGCAAACACTTCTAAAACAGCTAGTCAACCGCTTTGGCTGCAGGCTAAACCCCTGCAGCCAAAGCGGTGTTACCATCGAATTCGGAATTTGCCATGAATACCAAAATTTTATCTAAAGGCCTGGTTCAGTTCCTGGTTGTGGCGGCTTTCACCACGCTCACGATATCGACTCCATTACAGGCGCAAGAAGGTATTAAACCTTTTGTACTCGCCGCAAAAATTACCGGCGAAGATATCTCCGCGGTTGTTTCCAGTACGGGTGAAAAACTGCAACAGGCAGGCTTTGAAGTAATAGGAGGATACTCTCCCTACAAAGGCGCGGAAGTAATCGTCTTCACCAATGACAAGTTACGCAAGACGGCCACCCGCTCCGAACGCGGGGGCTACGGGGCCGCATTGCGCGCCGCGGTGACCTCGAACGAGGGCATGATCGAACTGGCATACACCAATCCTGTCTACTGGGCCAATGCCTACCGCCTGGACGACAACCTCGACGATATTAGCGCCGCGTTAAAATCCGCGCTAGGAGCTGAGCAGACCTTTGGTACCGGCGATAAGGTTCTGTCGGCCGATGATATGCGCGATTTTCATTATACATTCATGATGGAGTATTTTGACGACCCGAGCATCATCGGTTTTTTTGATACGCACCAGGCGGCGGTCGAAACCGTAAACCGGAATTTGAGCGAGGGCGTTGCCGGGTCCAAAAAAGTCTACCAGCTAGACCTGGGAGACGATAGCACTGGTAAGCCTATGACGCTTATCGGTGTCGGTCTGGGCGGCGTGAATGATGACGACTGCAGCAGTGACGCCTATATCATGGGTCGAATTGATAAAAGCTCACCGCGACATACCGCCCATCTTCCTTATGAAATGCTGGTATACGGGAATAATGTCGAAGCACTATTCGGCCGCTTCAGAATTGCAGTTAGCTGGCCGCATTTACCGATGATGGCGAGCGAAACCGGCGCTACCTTTATGAGCATCATGTGTTCACCCGGAGCAATCGAAGATTCCTTAACCCAGGTGGCCGGTGGATCATCGGAACAAGAATCCGGCAACGAAAAATAATTAAGCCAGCCTCAAGAGTGCCCCGGTTTGAGCTTCGCCTGAGAATGATGCGGAATTAATCAGAAATCTCCTGGACGATAAATTTTATGAATTTAGATTTGTATACCCAGGCATTGATTTGGTTTTTCATCCTGTCCGTTATATTGGGCGCCATCGCCAACAAGGCAAATTTTTGCACCATGGGTGCGGTTTCCGACTGGGTTAATATGGGCGATTTAAATCGCCTTAGATCCTGGCTATTATCGATAGCCATCGCCGTCATTGGTGTCGGTATTTTAGAGTTCAGCGACCTCATCGACATGACCCTGACCAGCAGTAACGATACCTCCAACCCTCCCTATCGGACGCCTACATTTGTCTGGCTGCGAAATATAGTGGGTGGCGTAATGTTTGGTGTTGGAATGACGCTTTCCAGTGGTTGCGGAAATAAAACCCTGGTACGGCTGGGCGAGGGAAATCTGAAGTCACTCGTGGTTTTGATAATCATGGCTCTCGCGGCTGCGCTGATGTTGTTCAGCAGTTTTGATTTCTGGGTATTTTTGCAGTGGATGACGCCAGTCAGTATTGATTTTACCGAACTTGATATAAGCAGCCAGGATCTGGGCTCGGTGCTGGCCGGTATGACCGGGGTTGAGCCTGGACCATTAAGCCTTCTTATCCCGGCACTGCTACTGGGTGGCGTTATCTTGGCCTGGGTGTTGCGTTCCAGTGATTTTCGCTCAAATCGAGAGCTATTACTGGCAGGTTTTATTATCGGTGCGATCGTCGTAATCGGCTGGTATATCACCGCGGGACCGATGGGCATTGAATTGCTCGAAGAACTTGAATTTATGGATGAACGTCCCTATGCGGCGGGCGCGCAGTCGTTCAGTTTTATCGCCCCCACCGCGCACACCGCCCAGTATATTTACCAGGGTTTTTCCCCGGTCTTTTTAAGTATTGGTGTTGTCACTCTGTTAGGCGTGATTTTAGGATCATTTCTGTACACGATCATATTTCGAACCGTTCGGATCGAATGGTTTGCCAACTGGATGGATTTCCTGATGCATGCAATCGGTGCCGTATTAATGGGGATTGGTGGAGTTCTGGCGATGGGATGCACCATAGGACAGGGAATTTCCGGGGTCTCGACAATGGCGCTTGGATCTATCCTAACGCTTGTATCCATCATTGGCGGCAGTGCGGCGACGATGAAGTATCAATACTATTTAATGATGCGCGAATAAACCCGAACAGTTTAAAAACTAAAGAAGCTTTGAATTGATTAGAGGTTCCTTAATTCTTCGGAGATATAAACAGCCGGGAAATACTCTCCAGTGGGGATATAGCTGGCTATATCAGTATTTGATACGATGTCTCCACTTAACGAGCTTTTAATCAATTCATGAATCAACAGCCCTGACCGTACAGCGTGTTGCCAAAATCATGGCAACCGGGAAAGCGCACGAATGTTTCAGGGCGCACACCGCTTATTTAATTTGACCACATTCGGGAGAATAATATGAACCAGGAATATCGCGACGCAACTACAAAAATGGAAGACATGACGGTGAATTCCGAATACATACTGGGATGGCAAGGAGGTTTTCTTGGGCACCCAAAACGGGAAGAGCAACGCTTAACCGAGGCCTATGAAGCCGGATACGAAGACGGCGAGGAAAAAACAACCGAAAACTTCGCCAACTGGTTAGCTGACTAGAACCCTGGGTAAGTTCAACTGCTACAATAACCTTGTTGGCCGCTATCCATCCGAAAGAAGTCCCCTTCGTCATTGCGGCCCCCGAGCCGCAATCCATTTCAGAAGCACCCGGGCAGTAATCGTAGCTCCGATTTAAATGGATACCGCGGTCCGACGCTTCGGCCTGCGCCGGCATGACGATCTTCGTCCTTTTAAGCCCATGGTAAAGTCCGATCGCTCTACCACCCCTACGATTAGATAACGCCAGCTCGCTCAATCTGATTTCGTAAACCCTTGAATAGAATCATCCCCCTGCTGCTGAATTAGGTTACTATGTCTATGAGGAAATAGTATCGATAATAATAATTTCGAGTATCCCTGGTTAGATTTGGAATCGGCAAAATGGAACAATATTGCTGATATGATAATATTAACCCGGCGGCGATATATGATATGAGATAAATTCTGATGGCGTTAAGAACTATATTAATCGATGATCATATGCTTTTTCGCGAGGGTTTAACCAGCCTGCTGCAGCGACGAAATATAGATGTGCTTGCCGCTGTCGGTGACGGCTATGAGGGGATTGAGCTTGCCCAGGAATTGAAGCCTGATATCATTTTACTCGATAAGCGCATGCCTATCCTCGACGGCATCAGCGTATTGAAGCATTTGCGTAAACTGGAGCTGGACATTCCCATTGTCATGTTAACAACCAGTTCAAATGAGGAGGATTTACTCGGCGCGCTAAAAGCCGGTGCACGCGGATATTTGTTAAAGGATATGGAACCCGATGCCCTGGTCACCGCATTAAGGGAAATTCAATTTGGAAAAACCGTGGTTGCCCCTCACCTGACTTCGGTACTGGTACGTTTTGTCAGGGGCGATATGACGGATTCGAAGACTTCAGGCCCTTTTAGCGAATTAACTCCGCGCGAAAGTGAAATTCTTGAACTCATGGCCGCCGGACAGGGCAACAAGGTCATAGCGCGTAATTTAGGTATCTCTGATGGGACCGTTAAATTACACGTAAAGGCGGTTTTAAGAAAACTGGATGTACATTCGCGTGTCGAGGCAGCGGTGATGTATATCGAGTACAGTCACCAGTCCAACGATCAAACAGAACAGGACTAAAACACCTCGTCCAACTCGTTTTATCCCATTCCTGAATCCACTATTTGTAAGGGCTCTAACGTCGTACCGATAATCGTGTAAGTTCTTAAAAATTCTTAATTCCAACCATTTTTTATTTGTCCATCCGGTAATTCTCACTGAACAGCACTTATTTTTTCAGTACGCTCTTGTCTGTACATGTTTCTGAACTTGCACCCTTTAAGTGAGCTTGCTAGGATGGCTGACCGAACGGTCGGTCAGTCTGTTGTACTGTCAATCTATATATAATATTCCTGGAGGATAGCCGATGGCAAAAGCCAGTCAGATATCATCGCCGACTCATGGTTTGAGCAATGGCGCTCGCGTGATCCTTGATGCAGCGAAGCAGTTGTTTGCTGAGAAAAGCTTCGATGCGGTTTCCATTAATCAAATTGCTAAGCAGGCAGGTGTAAGCAAAGCCAACGTATTTCACCATTTCATATCTAAGGATGAACTCTATCTGGCAGTACTTAAGGCAGCCTGCGAAGAGACCGTCGGTAGCCTGGTCGAGGCTCACAGTAGCAATAATGCAGGTCAGGACCTGTGGACATTTTTTTCATCACAGCTCGCGGCCATGCTGGAAAACCGTGCTTCGGCAAGGCTCATCCTACGGGAGGCCATGGAAAGCAATGATGGACGGGAACAGGCCCTCGCAGAGCAGGTATTCGCAGAATATTTCAGCCGTCTGGTGGGAATGGTCAGTGAGGGACAGGCACAGAAGTTACTGCGTAAGGATTTCGACCCAGCCCTTCTCGCATACCTGATGTTTGGCGCCAATGTATTCTTTTTTGAGAACCACAGGGTCACGGCCCACCTGGCCGAGGGCGGATTTGCCCGCTCACCGGATCGCTACGGTCGCGATGTGTTTAGATTGCTACTACGAGGTGCACTGGCCGATCCAGAAAGCGACTTTCAATTCACGGAGGCGTGAAGAGATGGACAGGATAGCGATTAAGATAATGCACACCGGATTGCTGCTCGGTGCCCTGTTGGCAACAGCCTTACACGGGGAAACCAGGCAGTCATCAGGGTCTGATTTTGTTCAGGAAACAGAGGTACCCGCGATACCGGTCACTGTCACGTTCGCCAAATCCCGTGATCTAGAAGTCTGGGAGGCATCGGTGGGTCAATTGGAGCCCAAGGTAGCGCCACTGATTGCCGCCGAAGTAGCAGGACGACTGACAGCCGTCAAGGTCGATGTGGGCGCACATATCAAACAAGGTCAGTTGCTAGCGGAGATCGATCCAGTAGATTTCAACCTTAGCCGAGACATGGCGCAGGCGGATGTCGATCGCTTAAAAGCGTTGATACACGCGCAGCAGTTAAAGGCAAAACGTTTTCGTGAACTGGTGAAGAAGGGGTCAGTGAGCCAATCAGTACTGGACGATGTGGAGGCACAACTAGGTGCTCTGCGTGCTGAACGCAAATCCGCACAGGTTCGCTTGCAAAAATCGAAACGCGATATCAGTAAAACCCGGATCGTCAGCCCGATCGATGGTCGCGTCGATGAGACACGGGTCTCCAGGGGTGACTATGTCAAGGTGGGTTCACCGCTAATGCGTATCGGTAATCTGCACTGGCTCAAGGCACGCTTGCCCTATCCAGAAACCCTGTTGCCTCAATTACACGCCGGTTTAACGGTTCGGCTGAGCAGCCCATCAGCGCCGGGAGTAGTAGTTGAAACCACGATCAGTGCGGTGCGCCCCTCCATCACTTTTGGCAGTCGTTCCGTCCAGGTCATCGTTAATATCGAGAATCCGGGACCGTGGGAACCGGGTGCCACGGTGACCGGTGTGGTGCGCGTCGCCCTTCACGAGAACGCCGTTCTGCTGCCCGAGGTCAGTGTGGTACACCGACCTGCCGGCACGGTGGTTTATGTGGTCAGAGCGGAAAAAGCGCTAGCACGGATTGTGACTACCGGCTTACGGCGCGATGGCCAGGTAGAGATTCTGTCGGGTCTGGATGCAGGCGAACGTGTGGTTTCCGATGGTGCTGGCTTCCTCACTGATAGCGCCTCGATCATGATTAAAACGCCATGACGCTGCCAGAGATTTCCATCAATCGCCACGTCCTGGCCTGGATGCTAAGTGCGCTGTTAGTGCTGTTCGGCCTGGTCAGCTTCGACCGTATCGGCGTCGATCGCTATCCATACATTGATGTCCCGATGATTTCAGTAACCACCACCCTTGCTGGCGCCAACCCGGAAATAATCGATGCCAGTATCACTAATTTGATTGAGACGGCAGTTAATGCC
>QNFD01000164.1 GCA_003645435.1 Gammaproteobacteria bacterium
AGCCTTCGCGGAATCGCTCGAGGGTGAAGTCTTTATTCAGTTCGTGGGCCTTGTCGTGGGCGATGGTGTAGGCAAAAACCCAGCCCGAACCCGGTGTAGCCTTGAAACCGCCATAACACCAGCCGCCATACATATAAAGGTTATCGATCGGGGTTTTGCTGATGATAGGTGTGCCGTCCATCGACATATCCATCACACCGCCCCACTGACGTAGTACGCGCAGGCGTGCGAGGCAGGGCATCATGGTGACGCCGCCGGCGACCACGTGGTTAAAAGTCGGCAGGTTGCCGCGTTGGGCATAAGTATTGTAACCGTCGAGATCGCCACCGAATACGAGGCCGCCCTTGTCCGACTGGCTAATATAGAAATGCCCCGCGCCAAAAGTACAAACGGTATCGACCAGGGGTTTGATACCCTCGGTTACATAGGCCTGTAAGACATGACTTTCGATCGGCAATTTCATCCCGACCATATCGAATACCCGGCTTGAATTACCCGCCACCGCGACACCGACCTGACCCGCGCCGATGAATCCGCGCGAGGTTTCTACTCCGAGTACCTTGTCGCCATCGCGCTTGATACCGGTGACTTCACATTTTTGAATGATGTCGACACCGAGCCGATCGGCGCCGCGCGCAAAACCCCAGGCCACGGCGTCATGTCGCGCGGTACCGCCGCGTGGTTGTGACAGGCCGCCAGTGATGGGGAAGCGTGTGTTTCTGGAAAAATCCAGGTGCGGCATCAGTTTCTTCACTCCTTCGAGATCGTGCATTTCCGCATCGACGCCATTTAAGCGCATGGCATTACCACGACGCGCAGCCGCGTCTCGCTGTGCGTCGCTGTGAAATATATTCAAGATACCGCGCTGACTAAACATGACGTTATAGTTCAGCTCCTGGCTCAAGCCTTCCCACAGCTTCATCGAATGCTCGTAGAATTGTGAATTCGCGTTGAGCATGTAGTTAGAACGCACAATGGTGGTATTACGGCCAGTATTGCCGCCGCCGATATATCCTTTTTCAAGCACCGCGACATTCGTAATGCCGTGTAAACTCGCCAGGTAATAAGCGGTTGCGAGGCCATGTCCGCCACCGCCAATGATAATCACATCGTACTGTTTCTTTGGCTCCGGGTTACGCCAGGCCCTGGTCCAGCCGCGATTGCCGGTGAGTGCCTGTTTGACCAGGCTGAGAGCAGAATAATGCATAGGTCTCGAGTCGTAGTTGTACAAATTTATGAATGGATAGAATAACGATAAAAACTGCCCGAAGAAAGCGGCGCATCAATCCATTCGGAAACCTCAAGTTTAAAGCGAATGGCATCGTAGCTGTCAATTGATAATCGACCTTGCAGAGCAAATAAACGACATTTGGCCGCATACCCAGGCGCAATCAATTTTGCTTTAAAAAGATATTATGGGAAGATCTATGCCATAGTCATATCAGGGGTTAAAAAGATGGCGTCTGAAAAAGAAACTGTGATGGACCGAAGAAGCGCTGGTAAGCTGAATATACTACTGCTCGCATTGTCATTAATGACCCGGATTCCAATTCCTAAACAGGAAAATATCCGCGCCGAAGAATATGCTCGGGCAGCACTTTATTTCCCGCTGACAGGTGCCCTGATCGGTGGTATGTTGATATTACCGTTAATTTTTTTCCCGTTTTCATCACCAATTTTACTGGCCGCCATACTCACTTTCTTGTGGACTGCTGTTACCGGTGGGCTTCACCTCAAGGGGGTTGGTAGCAGCGCCGATGCCTGGGTTGGCGGTATCGGTGATGAAGAAAAAACCCACCGAATTTTGAAGGACAAGATAACCGGTGATGCCGGCACCACCGCGATTGCCGGAATCCTGATTCTCAAGTTTGCAGCGCTGACAGTACTCGTAGAACATAGTTTCCTCTGGTCAATCGCCCTCGCCCCGGTATTGGGGCGGGGTTTGATGTTGTTGATGTTTATGACAACGCCCTGCGTTCGTGCGCAAGGACTCACGAGTGCGGTGACAACTTTTTTACAGCGAGACGTGGTACGCCTGATTCTCGCGGTATGTCTGTTGTTTGCCGTTATAGTGTCGTTGAACGGCCTGTTACTAATGGTGGCGGGGTTTCTGTTTGTGCGACGACTGGAGTTGAAAAGGCTTGGGGGTTGCACCATTGATACAGCGGGCGCCAGCGTCGAGTTCGGAGAAATGTTCTGGCTAGTCGGCGTTGCGCTGATGATTTAGTTGTTTTTTACTCCCTCGCCCCTCCGGGGAGAGGGTTGGGGTGAGGGGAAAGATTCAAGACTAATCCCCCTCATCCCTGCCTTTATTCACATGGATGTGAAGTATGCAAGTAATGCAGCGGTCCGGCGTCCCGGAGCATTTACTTGTCTCCCTCAGGGAGAGGGAGTAGTAGATCCTATATAAATATCCTTATACTGCTCGCGCAACAGGTTCTTCTGTACTTTCCCCATCGAGTTACGCGGCAACGCATCACAAAAAAATATTCGCTTCGGCTGTTTAAAGCGCGCCAGTTTTTCGGCCAGTTGCATTTTGATGTCGGTTTCGTCGGTAATATTATCTTGCCGGGCGACGACCACGGCGGTAACACCCTCGCCGAAATCCGGATGCGGCAGGCCGATGACAGCAGACTCGATGACGCCAGGCAACAAATCGATTTCAATTTCAACTTCTTTTGGGTAAACGTTAAAACCGCCGCTAATGATCAAATCCTTGCCGCGACCAACGATAGTGACATAATTCTGGTTATCGATTTTGCCGAGATCTCCCGTGATGAAGTAACCATCTGCACGAAATTCCTCTGCGGTTTTTTCCGGCATACGCCAATAACCCTTAAACACGTTAGGGCCCCTGACTTCGAGCATGCCGATTTCGCCGAGGGGTAACCTCATACCGTTGTCTGGATCGGTGACTCGAATAGTGACATCGGGTAGCGGATAGCCGACTGTGCCAGCACGGCGATCGCCGTCATACGGATTCGAGGTGTTCATATTGGTTTCGGTCATACCGTAGCGTTCGAGGATTGCCATGCCGGTGCGTTCACTGAAAGCAATATGCGTTTCCTCCAGCAAGGGCGCGGATCCTGATATGAACAGGCGCATATTCCGGGTTAAATCATTGGTGAAACCGGGGTGATCGAGTAATCGTGTATAAAAGGTGGGGACCCCCATCATCACGGTAGCGCGGGGCAACAGGCTGACAACTTCGTCGCTGTCGAATTTGGTTAAAAAAAGCATTGAACCACCGGTTACGAGGACGGTGTTGGTGGCGACGAACAGCCCGTGCGTATGGAAAATTGGTAGCGCATGCAACAACACATCGTCGCTGCTAAATTGCCATAACTCACCCAGGGTTTGTGCGTTTGAGGCCAGGTTATCGTGCGTAATCATGGCTCCTTTTGCACGCCCGGTGGTGCCGGAAGTGTAAAGTATCGCCGCAAGGTCGTCTTTGCCGCGTTCTATCGTATCGTAAACGGTCGCACCGGCTTCGACCATCGTCGCCCAGCTACCCCCATTGCCGTCTGCCTCCAGGGTCTCAATGCGAAAGCCGGCCTTATCTGCAATCGGGCGCAGGGCGGCTTCGGCAGCTGCTCGGCACACCAGTAAAGCGGGTTCGGCATCGTTGACGAAGTACTCTATTTCGTTTGCGGTGTAAGCAGTGTTCAGCGGCAGGAATACAGCACCCGCACGCACTGTACCGAGATAGAGGGCGATGGCTGACACCGATTTATCGATTTGCGCCGCTACCCGGTCGCCTGGACCAACGCCTGCCGCGACTAGTGCATTCGCGACCTTTGCGGTTTCCCGCAAAATGTCGCCGTAGCTCCAACGACCGCCATCGGCAAGTTGGATTAAAAGTTTATCAGTAGAAATTCCACTAAATAATGTGTCGAACAGGTGGTTACTCATGTTTTCATGCTGCTGGACTTTAACGATGACCGTTCTCACCAGCTATTTATAGAGGAGCGGTGATTGTACCTTTGTCGACACGGGATTCATCAATTTATTTAACAAAGCGCCTAAAGCGGCCTGATTCGGTGAATATATAGCGCTAATTGCAATCGCAAATCCGGGTGGAATTCCACGAAATCGGGTCTATGCTTATGAGTTCCACTCATACAAACTTGAATAAGGAAACTCATTATGGAGAGTTACTACCTTGTGCCACAAATGCCCGGGCTATCGGTCGCGATCTGGATAGCTGCGAGCATGATTTTCCTGTTTTTTGCCAGGGAACCCATGCATAAGATGATTCAGGCTTTGTCTGATGCAACCGCCGGCGGTTTTCGAAAACTGGCGGACTGGACTAAGAAAACAGCCGAATCAATGCGCGAGAAAGACAGGAAAGTCTTGCTCGAATCAGGCGTCGCCAAGATCCAGGGTGAAATACTGCAGGAGTTTGCCAAAATTGAAACAGCCAACACGAAAAGCATGGCTGGATATCCTGAACTGCAATTAAAACTCGATGAAAATATTACCCGGCTTATAGGGGACTACGAGGAATGTGGTCAGGTCAAACCGGAAGCACCCGGATGGAGTGAGGTAGTAGAAAGTATTGCTCGTGCCCAGGGATCTACTTCCGATCGAATTATCGAAAAAATGCTGGGCGAGATTCATAAATCCGCGGTCTCCGACGAAAAGAAAGCACTTGCTGAATATCGAAACATCGCGGCCAAACGCCACAAAATACTGGGCTCCATGGCGCCGGTGTGGAAACGCGTCGAGAAGCTTGGTAAAGAAGTGAATACCAAGGTCGACAAGGTTATCGAGAATAGTCGTAACATTGACAAGTACATGAAACAGTACGAAAAAATATCGGCCGGTGGTACAGAGTCTATCGATATGCTGTCTTCAAAAGTGACCAAGCTGTTTATCATTTCGTTGATCGTGATATTCGTTGGTATTGTCGGCGCCTTCATTAACTTTAACCTGATCGCGTTGCCAATGTCGGAACTGGTGCCAGCCGGAGTAAGAGTCGCGGGTATGGCGGTATCTGATGTTTCGGCCCTGGTGATTGTTGCACTCGAGCTGGTTTTGGGAATATTTTTATTCGAGGCCATGAGTGTTACCCATACCTTTCCCCAGATAGCCAACATGACTCGCGGCAAGCGTAATATTATTTTATACGGTTCCTTGTTCGGACTGCTGTTTCTATCTTCGGTGGAAGCCTCGCTGGCAATTTTACGTGAAAACCTGGCCCAGGCGAAAACCGCTCTGGACTATAGCCTCGCAGGTGAATCGGGCGCGATTCCAGAAAACGTCAATTCGAATATCACCCTGATTGGCCAGGCTACACTGGGTTTCGTGTTGCCGTGGATTCTGGCAGTTGTCGCCATACCGCTGGAAATGTTTATCGAGGCGAGCCAGCATGTGTTTGCGAAAATCTACACCATGCTAGTCACGCTGCTGTGCCACATTGCGAACATAATCGCATACCTGCTCGAAGGATTCTTTAACATCCTCGTACATGTTTTTGATATCTACATCATTATCCCGGTGCAGATCTACAACATGTTTAAAGGTAAGCCCCTCAGCGTCAGTTAGGCAGGAGAAATATTATGCGAACACAAATAAAGCATATTCTGCTGGTACTATCCTTGGTCTCTGTGGTTGCGGCCTGTACCGATAGCAAGCAATACGAAACATCGTTTTGTGCGCTGGTAGATATATCAGGCACCTACGCCAGCGAGAAAAGCAGCGTGGTCAAAATCATTAAGGCTGGCATATTGCCGCAAATGATTCCCGGTGACAGTTTGTACTTTATTACGATCGACAGTAACAGCTATACCAAGGACAACCTGGTGACTAAGCTGACTCTGGATTACAGGCCCACCACGGCTAACAACCAGAAATTCACGCTTTCCAAAAAACTGGACAAATTTGCTTCTGGTAAAGCCAAATCACGTCTTACCGATATCAGCGGTGCGATGATGCTGTGTTCCGATTATCTCAAAGAAGCACGGTCCGGAACCCAGGTAATGTTCGTCTTCAGCGACATGTTCGAGGAATTACCATCGGGCGTTGTGCGTAAGTTTGCCGATGACGAGTTTTCCGGGATTGATGTCGCTGCCATGAACGTGATCAAACTCAACAAGGACAGTGCGAATCCGGAAGTCTATCGTAAACGCCTGAAACACTGGGATGAGCGCATTGTCGGTTCCGGAGCCAATAGCTGGACCACGCTTCTAGATGCGACCAAGATTCAGGAATTTATCGATAAGGTAAAATAAATCCCGACAGGACTAAAAAGCCTCTCACTGGTCATAGTGCAGGGGCTTTTTTTTGTGCTGATTTATTGATCAAATTCAACGCGGTAAACAATAAAACCATCGGTGCCGCCGGTAATATTGTCATAAAGTCCCCTGGCAACACTGTTATGTTCCTTGGTGTGCCAGTATACCTCCGCCCAGTTTTGCTTCTTAGCCTCGTCGGTGACCGCTTTTATCAGCGCCT
>QNFD01000165.1 GCA_003645435.1 Gammaproteobacteria bacterium
CGTCTGTGTTCTCCATAAATATTTCCAGGCTGGGCAATATTCGGATTAGCAATGTCTTTCCCCAACCCGGTTACCTGTTCGAATGGATCACGCGCAATATCTTGCGGCGTGATGCTGGTATCGACGATTTGATTGACAAATGAACTGTTAGCGCCATTTTCCAGTAGCCGACGTACCAGGTAGGCCAACAGGTCCTGGTGTTTACCAACTGGCGCATAAATTCGGCATCTGCATTTTTGATCGCGCAGTACGGAATCATGCAATGACTCACCCATGCCGTGCAGGCGCTGGAATTCAAAATTGTCTTCTCCCCGTGCGAGTTGCAATACCGCGGCTACCGAATGCGCGTTATGGGTCGCGAATTGAGGGTAGATGCGCTCCGTCATCGCGAGCAATTTTTTCGCACAGGTTATATAGCAAACATCGGTACTCACTTTGCGCGTGAACACCGGGTAGTCATCAAGCCCCAGCACCTGGGCACGCTTGATTTCGGTATCCCAGTAAGCGCCTTTAACCAGCCGCACCATGATCTTGCGGTCAAGACGTTGCGCGAGTGCATATAACCAGTCGAGCACATGAGTCGCCCGCCGTCCGAAGGCCTGAACCACCACACCAAAACCATCCCAGCCCTTTAATGCCGGATTACTGAGTACGGCCTCGATGACATCGAGAGAAATATCGAGTCGGTCAGCTTCCTCGGCGTCGATGTTAAAACCCATGTTAGCCGATCGCGCGAGGATCGCCAGGGAAGCGATTCGCGCCACCAGCTCGCTCATTACGCGATCGTGTTGACTGATTTCATAGCGCGCGTGTAAAGCCGACAATTTCACCGATATGCCCGGGTTATGTCTAATATCCGCATGACTACAGGCCGGCGCCAGTGCCGTAATGGCGTCTGAATAAGACAGGTGATAGCGACGCGCATCGGCTTCGGTGCGAGCGGCTTCACCGAGCATGTCGTAGGAATAGGTATAACCCTGTGCCTCCAGTTCCCTGGCGCGGCTACTTGCCTTTTCAATCGTGGTTCCGAGTACAAAGTGTCGCCCCAGCTCCTTCATTGCCTGCGCGACTGCCGTGCGTATCAGCGGTTCACCCATACGTTTGACCAGGCCCTGTAAGGTCATGCGCAGGCCTTTTTCATCATCGGCAGCGACTATCTTTCCGGTCAATAAAAGTGCCCAGGTAGAAGCATTAACCAGGGAAGAGCCCGAATGTCCGAGGTGCTTGCCCCAACCGCCATGCGATATCTTGTCTTCGATGAGATCATCGATGGTCTTAGCATCCGGTACCCGTAACAGGGCCTCGGCGAGGCACATGAGCGCCACACCTTCGCGCGTCGACAATCCGTATTCGGCTAAAAAATTCTCCATCATGCTCGGTGTGCTCGAGCGCCTGACTTTGATGATCAACCCGGCAGCTTTATCACTGATAGCCTGGCGTTCAGTGGCGGACAGGTTGGCGGCTTCGATCAGCTCGTCTACAACACGCGCCTCGGAAGCAAGATAGTAGCTCCGAATCCTGTCGCGAATTTCATCACTGCATAACTGCGGAATTGAAGTTTTCATGATCTGATCCAAACCTAAACCGGTGACATTATATTTTATTGCTAATTGCTGGATATATCTATTAACACTTACCCGCAGGCATCAATAAAAGAATGAAAATATAGTATCTAAAGTCGCTTTACTTTAATCCCCGGGAAATTGGATAATTAAAAAGTAATCTCTGGTGCTATTGCGGTATAGTGACTTTTACCAGGCTTGTCTGCAGTGTTCCAGCCCATCGGCTATCACCGATTCGAACAGTGATAATAAAAAGATTTAATCAATCGTTCATCGACAAACAACCCGACATAAAACGGATACGAAAAGTACTATGAAAACCAAATGGTATAAGCAGCTTGAAAAGGGCATTAGCGAACAGGTCTCAGTGCAGAAACTAAAGCTTAGCGAAGAGACTTTCTCGGTTAATTACCAGGACGATTTTGCGGTCAGCGATGCGCTTTACGATTTGGAAGTACTGGCAACAATGAACAACAAGAGTCGAGTGAGGGCCCGCCTGGTCACCATCAAGAAAGACGGCGAGCGTTATTCCGTCAAGCTTTACACACCGAAAGACTCGATCCCATTGTCACAATCGATGCCGATATTCGAATCGATGGGTTTAAAGGTTTTAATCGGTCGTCCCTATAAAATCGGGTTAGGCAAGCGACAGCACTGGATTCAACATTTTACGCTCGATGGTGGAGAGAATATCTGTGATATCAATCGCGAAAAGATACCGCGCTATTTCAGTGAACTGTTTGAAAGCATCTGGAATCAGCATAGCGAAAACGATGACTTTAATCGCCTGTTATTCAGTGCCTGTATCAAGGCCAGAAACATTCAGATTATTCGTGCCTATACGGTCTATCTGAACCAGATGCGCTTCCCTCACAGTCGCGCCTATATTATCGAGGCGTTGAATACTTACCCTGATATTACGCTGTTACTGGTGAAGTGTTTTTTGCACAAGTTCGACCCGGAAAGAATCGACCTGGATTCCTACAAGGGCGTAATAGACACCATCAATGAAAAGCTGCTCAACATCGAATCACTCGATCATGACCTGATATATAAACGTATCGTCAATTTGATCGAGTCGACCCTGCGTACCAACTACTTTCAGCATTTAGATGGCGATAGTGGCTGTATCAGCTTCAAGCTGGAATCGAGTCAGATCCAGGGATTGCCGAAACCAAATCCCCGCTATGAAATATTCGTCTATTCCCCTCGTTTCGAAGGTATTCATTTACGCGGCGGCCCGGTCGCACGGGGCGGTATTCGATGGTCGGATCGCAAGGAAGACTATCGCACCGAAGTGCTGGGACTAATGAAAGCGCAAATGGTTAAAAACGCGGTTATAGTTCCTGCCGGATCCAAGGGTGGTTTTATCACCAAACAAATTTCACAGTTACCGGCATCCGAGATTTACGCAGAAGTACAGGCCTGCTACTCGCTTTACATCAATGCCCTGCTCGAACTGACTGATAACCTGGTGAACCATGAGGTTTATCACCCCAAAAGCACGCGCATATACGATAGCAGCGATCCCTACCTGGTAGTCGCCGCCGACAAGGGAACCGCGGCGTTTTCAGATGTCGCCAATGCGATTGCCGAAAAACACGATTTCTGGCTCGACGATGCCTTCGCCTCGGGCGGCTCGCAGGGCTATGATCACAAAAAAATGGGAATTACCGCGCGCGGCGCCTGGGAATCGGTGAAACGACATTTTCGAGGGCTCGGCAGAAATATCCAGCAAGAACCTTTCACCGTGGTAGGAATCGGCGATATGGCCGGTGACGTATTTGGTAACGGCATGTTGCTGTCACCCTGTATTCAGCTGGTTGCCGCATTTAACCACATGCATATATTCCTCGACCCCAATCCCAACATTAAAAAAAGCTACGCCGAACGCGAGCGACTGTTTGGATTGGCGCGCTCAACCTGGAACGACTACGAAAAGCCTTTAATCAGCAAGGGTGGCGGCGTATTTTTACGTAGGGCCAAACGCATAGACCTGAGCCCTGAAGTACAGCAGTTAATCGATTGTAAAGAGGATCATCTGACCCCGAACGAACTGATCAACTATATCTTGAAAGCGAAGGTTGATCTGATCTGGAATGGTGGTATTGGCACCTATGTCAAGGCGACCAGCGAAACCAGTACGGCTGTTTCGGACAAGAGCAATGATGACATCCGAATTAATGGCCAGCAGGTGCGGGCAAAGGCGATCGCCGAAGGCGGTAACCTGGGCCTGACGCAACGAGGTCGAATCGAGTATGCTCAGAATGGCGGTTTGATCTACACCGACTCGATTGATAACTCGGCTGGGGTCGACTGTTCGGATAACGAAGTCAATATCAAAATTCTGCTGTCAGCGCTGGTGAAATCGGGGCGTCTGAGCCTGAAGGATCGCAACAACCTACTCACCGAAATGACCGATGAAGTCGGTGCGCATTGTCTTGCCAATAATTACCGGCAGACTCAAATTCTCGATAGCATCGTCCAACATGCCAACGCTAATATGCACCAGCACGCCCGCTTCATGCGTCACCTGGAGCGAGAAGGTATTTTAAATCGCAGGCTCGAGAACCTGCCCAACAATGAACAGATAATCGAACGCATTGGCCAAAACAGGGGTTTGACTCGCCCCGAACTTTCAATTTTATTGTCATATAGCAAGTTAACCTACAAAAACGCGTTGCTGGAATCATCATCTCTGTCGGAAGAATGTTACAACAGCCTGTTGCTGGAATACTTTCCAACCAAATTGCAGGAATTATATGCCGATGAAATTTTACAACACCCTTTGCGCAAGGAGATTATCGCCACCCTGTTAAGCAACATGATTACGAATAACATCGGTATCGGCTTCGGTTTCCGAATTCGTGAAGAAACCGGCGCCAGTATCGAGAACGTCGCCAGGGCCTACGTGGTTTGTGTCGATGTCCTCGAGCTGGATAATACCTGGGCCGAACTCGAAAAACTGGATAACGTCGTGCAGGAACACCATCGCTACGAATGTTTTCGTGCGGTCAGTGGATTGCTGGAACGTTCGATCAGCTGGTTACTGCGTAACAAAAGCGCAAACTTCGATGTTAGTCATTTGATCGAGCGTTACAAAACCGACATCAAGATATTGCGTAAGACCATTCCAAACGCGATCATCGGTCATTCTCGTAAACACTACCTGGCAACTCGAAAAAGGTTTGTTAAATATAAATTACCGGTCTCGCTGGCGCACGAACTCGCGGACCAGACAACACTGGCATCGGCATTCGATATTATCGAGATCAAGAGCAAGCTTTACAGTAGTACCGATAACACTGCCAAGTTGTTCTACGCATTATCCGAGCGCCTGCAATTACACTGGATTCGTAACGCAATTTCACAAACCATTGTTCGAACTCACTGGAACCACCTGGCAATCGTCAACCTGCGCAATGATCTTCATGCCAATCAACGCAACCTGACCGAGATAGTGCTCCATTCGATCGACAACAAGCGTCATACCACGAAGGCTTTAAAGCAGTGGGAACAGCGTCACGCCGAAGCGCTCGAGCGTTATGATCATATGATCAATGAACTGAATGCGATGCAAACCGTGGATTTCCCGGCGATGAGTGTGGCCGTATCGGAAGTGCGGCGGCTGGTCGGCCTGGCGCAGCAGGAACGCTACCGGGTTGAATAATTTGCTGGTTGCTTATTCGACTATTTGGTAGCATCATCGGTATAACAATAATCTCAACCAGGGCTGATCAGGGACCACATATGAAAACTTTAACTATTTTTATAACCAGCCTGCTTCTGACCGCGTTGTCCGTCGGTAGCGTAAGCGCACAGGAATCGGACGGCGCCAGTAAACACCATCCCTTCCTCAGTGACAGGTTCAATATAGGAGTGGGTGTATACAGACCGAGCAAGGACCTTACTCTTGGTGTGGGCGCGGGTGGTAATCAGGCAGACATTGATGGATCTAGCAGCCAGTCGACAGGTGCACTGAATTTCCGCTGGCGTTTTACTAAAAACTGGTCCTTCCAGGGCACCTACTGGAAAGTCGACACCGCGGCCAGTGCAGTCCTGAACCAGGATGTTACTGTTGACTTTGAAGGTGATCCCATAACCTTCAAAGCGGGTTCAAATTTAAGTGCGGGTCTCGACACTGAAATCACACGTCTGTTTTTCGGGCGCTCATTTTTTCGGACACCCAGTACCGACTGGGGTGTCGGGGCCGGTATACACTGGCTGCAATTAGATGCATTTGTCCAGGGCGATATTGTAACCGTTCCCGCGGTAAACCCGCCCCTCACTGGCCGTGCAGATGCCTCTGGCGGGGTACCACTGCCGAATTTGGGCATCTGGTATATGTATAGCTGGTCGCCAAAATGGGTGCTCATCACACGGCTGGACTGGCTGGACGTTACCATTGAAGAATATTCCGGCAGTATGTACGACGCTTCGGTAGGTCTGAATTATCAGATGTCCGACCATTTTGGTATGGGCCTGGCCATCAATGCCTTTAAACTGGACGTATCGGTAGATAGCAGTGAATGGAGGGGAGGTATTGATACCACTCAGGTCGGACCTCGCCTGAATATTACCTGGAACTGGTAACTGGCCTGCGACGACGATCTACACTGCCCCGCCGCGACTTAATTGATTGCGGTTGGGGCTATATCCCTTCCAAAAACCACTCTATCTGTAATAGCATTTAAACCCGCTATTACCGCGTTAATGCAAGCCTGCCAGCTCGAACTAAAAGTTTACAGATTTCACAATGCTGGTTCGAGCATGAAGACGCTGACCATTCACCTATTCGCTTTACTGCTGATGGCTGTATTTTCGGGCACGGTTTTCGCTCAACAGCCAGGTAATTCAACAGA
>QNFD01000166.1 GCA_003645435.1 Gammaproteobacteria bacterium
AACCCGGCAAAAGGTTTCGAAGCGGGAATCGCCATCGTAATTGTCGCGATCCATAATGATGGCGACAATTACGATGGCGATTCCCGCTTCGAAACCTTTTGCCGGGTTGACCTGGTTGATCGCCCGCAGGATGGGGATACCAAGACCCGGTGCTGCCACCATTGAGGCGATTACCACCATAGAAAGCGATAGCATGATGGTTTGAGTCAAGCCCGCCATGATATTGGGTATCGCGGAAGGAATTTCGACTTTCCATAAAAGTTGCTTTTTGGTTGCACCAAAACTTTCAGCCGCCTCGATTAATGGACCAGGAGTGGAAGAAATCCCCAGATAGGTCAATCGAATGGGCGCCGGCACCACAAAGATAACCGTAGCTACAACACCTGGCACAGGGCCGAGACCAAACAGGGTCAGTGCCGGTATCAGGTAGTCAAAGGTGGGGATGGTTTGCATCATATCCAGAACAGGGCGGATAGAAACCCAGAGTCTCGGGCGATGCGCGGCCGCAATCCCAACTGGAACGCCGATAGCCACGCAAAGCACCGTTGCCCAAAGCACCAGGGACAGCGTTTCCATGGTGTCTTCCCAGTACCCCAGGTTGATGATCAACAACATGGAAACAACGATGAATAGTGAAATCTTCCAGGATCGATGTAGCCAATAGGCCGCGGCGGCTATCAGCGCGATCATGCCGAAAGCCGGGATGGAAAGCAGCACCCATGAAGTCAGATCAAAAACATTTTCGAGCGCGTAGGTGAAACCATCGAAAAGCCAGGGCAGGTAATCGTTTAAAAAATCGACGAAATCAGCTAACCATCTGCCAATTGGTATCTTATTACTTTCCAGCCATTCCATTTTTATGACCTCAATGTGAAGTAGTTGCCTTAACAGTCTGTCAGACTGTTAACCCGGATTATTGAAAACAAAAAGGGGCCGGCTTGATTTAACCAGCCGCCCCCTATATCAACTATATATCCACTATCTGTTTTACATACTCAAGCTGGCTTTGACCGCGGCCAGGCCGTTACCACCGTCGAGTGTGGTTACACCATTTAACCAGCCATCGAGTACACCCATATTGGCTTTCAACCAGGCAGTGGCAGCGTCATTGGGCTCCTGATTATCGTCCAGGATAGCACCCATGATTTCGTTTTCCATCGCCAGCGTAAACTGCAGGTTAGTCAGCAGTTTACCCATGTTTGGGCAATCGCTCGAATAACCTTTACGGGTATTGGTATAAACATCGGCTCCGCCGAAATTCGGACCGAAGAAGTCATCACCGCCGGAAAGATAGGTCAACTCAAAGTTGGCATTCATCGGATGCGGCGCCCAACCCAGAAACACCACCATCTTGCCGCGCTTTTCGGCACGGGCTACCTGCGACAGCATGCCCTGTTCGGAGCTTTCAACCACTTCAAAGCCTTTCAGACCAAAAGAGTCACTGGAAATCATATCAAGGATAATACGATTGCCATCGTTGCCTGGCTCGATACCGTAAATATCGCCCTTCAGCTGGTCTTTGAATTTAGCGATATCGGCGAAGTCCTTGAGACCGGCATCAGACGCTTTCTTGTTCACCGCAAGGGTATATTTAGCCCCTGTCAGATTAGCGGGTTTTATGACTTCGACAGTACCGGCATCGCGATATGGGCCAAGATCGCCTTCCATGGTAGGCATCCAGTTGCCAAGGAAAACATCGATGTCGCCAGTCTGCATGCTTTTATAAGTGACCGGAACCGCAAGTAATTTAACGTCTGGGTTATAGCCCAGTCCTTCCAGTATCATGCTCGTTACCGCGGTTGTCGCGGTGATATCTGTCCAACCGACATCTGACAAATTGACAGTTTTACAGCTCGCCGGATCAGCGGCGAAAGCACCGCCTGCCAGACTAAAAAGAGCGGCGCTAACAATAGCCGTACGAAATTTTGATCTTTGTTTCATGGTTTTTTTACTCCCCGGGTTTTATGTATTGCTTATTAATATATCGATATAGAAGTGGAGCCCATGTTACAGGGCAGTTCGCTTAGGCGTTATTTTCCACAACATCAGGCATAATCTACCAACCTGACGGATTCATCATAGACCCGATCAGGGGTTGCCTTCAAGTTCTGATGTACTCATTAGCAGTACATAATCTCTAGCTTTCTCACTGTCGACAGATTTCAATCTGGAAACTACTGCCCTAAATGCACCACTGTTATTGATCCACCCTCCCCCACCTGAACATTACTGCCGTTTACTATTTGCGCCATTTGAGAAGTTGATATCTCGATCACAGGAATGTTCAGATCATACAGTCGATTCGCTACCAACACACCAACGCTAATATTGATATCTACATTGGCGAGTACAAATGCCGCGGGTCCGCTACCATTGCGCAGGGACTCGGCTATCGCCGCAGGCGTTCCGGCCGAACCCCGGCTTTGTGAAATACACAGGATCGACTTGCCAACACGTTGTTGGTGCTGTGGATGATGAACATCGATAATCTCTCCATTTTCAGGGTTAAATCCACCCCAGAAACTGAGCGCCCCATCAAGCTTCATGACCGGCCCGGCGGCCAGTCCCGGCACCAGCACCCTGCCCTGTTTACCATCCAACATAGACGCATCGGCAGGGTCCAGTTGCAGACGGGTCATAAAATGCTACCCGTCGACAGGCCCATACCCCGGTTGCCTCCGGTAACGACTGCTACTGGTTTTTCGTTCATCGACCTGCCCCTGGTTTGTTAGACCTCAGATTGTGCCCAGTTAATCATACGCTTATCACCAATTACGGTTCAAATGTCGCTGCTATTTTTATCTCGAAAGGTTTAATATACGCGGTTAAATACAAACATGTGTAATTCAGATTTTTACTGAGAATTGAAGTGCCCCAGACCGATACAGTTACAAAAAAACCTAGCCTGGTACTGCGTCTTTTCGTTGCGTTGTTGTTGATAGCAGCAATAGCCGGTGGCCTCGGCTACAAGAAGTTTCTGCAAATACAGGTAATGAGTGCGCAGGGCAGCACTGCGCCGCCACCCATTAGCGTTACCGTGGCCGAATCGAAATCCGCGAAATGGAACAAACAGTTAAAAGCGATTGGCACGCTAATCGCATTCCAGGGTGTGAATATATCCAGTGAGGTTTCGGGAATCGTCAAAACGATCAACTTCGAGTCAGGGCAGGAGGTTAAGACGGGAAAGGTACTGGTGCAACTGGATAATCAGTCTGAAGTGGCATCACTGCAATCGGCAAAGGCCCAGTATGAAGTCGATCACAGCCGTTATCAGCGTTTCGTACAATTAAAGGATGAAAACTTCGTGGCCGGCAATGTGCTCGATGAACAGGTATCGCTGGTCGATATTTCGAGATCAAAAATTAGCATCGCCAGGGCTGCGCTCGCGAAGAAAAGTATCAAAGCGCCTTTTCCCGGCAAACTCGGTATTCGACAGATTGACCAGGGTGAGTATATTGCCCCGGGCGCAACCATAGTAACCCTGCAGTCGGTCGATCGCTTATTGCTCGATTTCACGTTGCCGGAAAGCAATTTCAAGGACCTTGCCGTGGGTCAGGCGGTAAACTTTCAGGTTCGCAGCTATCCAGGTCGCAGCTTTGCCGGCAAGATCATAGCCTGGGACCCGATACTCGACGAAAATACGCGTAACGTGAGCATTCGGGCCGAAGTTGATAACAAGGACAGGTACCTGGCACCCGGCATGTTTGCCGAGATCCTGGTCGAAGGCACACAGAAAATATCTGTACAGACGGTCCCGGAAACCTCGATCTTTTACAATATTTATGGCGAAGCAGCTTATGTGCTGGAAATACCAGAAGCCACCGAAACCAATCCAACGCCTGGCTACATCCTGGCGGCACGCCAGATCGATGTTGCTTATCGGGTCGACGGCGTTGCGGGTATTAGATCCGGCATAAAAGCGGGTGACCTGGTGGTCACCGCAGGGCAACTAAAGCTCTATCCGAGTCTGCACGTAGTAATTGTCGATGATGTCCCAGAATACCAACAACCCACTCAATAAAAGCCTATTACCCAATATGATGGTATTTATCTATTCCGCATCAGGGCTATACCAATGCTAACCGATTTTTTCATAAAACGTCCCGTATTGTCGTTAGTGGTTAGCGTCATGATTTTGTTGCTCGGTGCGCAGGCATTTTTCGGTACCCAGGTGCGCCAGTACCCTGAACTCGAGTCCTCGGTGATCACGGTCACCACCGCCTACCCGGGCGCCAGTGCCGAATTGATTCAGGGTTTCATCAGCACCCCGATTCAACAGGTAGTCTCAAGCACGGCAGGTATAGACTTCGTGCGCTCCAGCAGTTCCAACAGTGTCTCAACGGTAGAAGTGCATATGAAGCTTGGTGCCGACTCTGACGATGCACTGCTGGAGGTCAGCACCAAGGTCTCGTCGATCCGCGGTCAATTGCCGGCTGAATCAGAGGATCCGGTGATTGCCAAGACCGCGGCCGAGAGCTTTGCCCTCGCTTACTACGGCTTTTACAGCAAAACCCTGTCCGACGTAGAAGTAACCGACTATTTGTTACGTACCATACAACCAGCGCTGTCGACCGTAAAAGGCGTTGCTGAAGCACAAATACTGGGTGGTAAAACCTATTCGATGCGCATCTGGATGGATCCGGTACGGATGGCAGCGCTAAAAGTCTCCGCAGCCGATATTGTACAGGCTATCGACGCCCAGAATTATCAGTCGGCCGCCGGTCAAACACGTGGCGACCTGGTCCAGACCAATGTCAACGCCCTGACCGATACCGGTGATCCCGAGATATTCAAACGTTTTATCATTCGAGACGAAGGCGTTAACAAGGTGCGCCTCGGCGATGTCGCCGATGTCTCCCTGGGCGCGGAAAATTATGACAGCCTGGTCATGTTCGACGGCGTACCATCGATTTATATCGGCATTCTGGGTACCTCTGACGGCAATCCGCTGACTACTATTAAGCTGGTTACTGCCGAGCTTGATAAGCTGAAAAAATCTTTCCCGCCTGGCCTGAAGGTCGCCATCGCCTACGACTCAACCGAGTTTATCCAGGCGTCGATCAACGAGGTGATACAAACCCTGGTGCAGGCATCGCTGATCGTGGTCGTGGTGATTTTTCTTTTTCTCGGTTCATTCCGCTCTACCCTGGTACCACTGGTGACGATTCCACTGTCGATTATCGGCGTATTTTTTTTCATGCAAATGATGTCATTTTCAATCAATTTACTCACCCTGCTAGCAATGGTAATGGCGATAGGCATGCTCGTCGACGATGCGATTCTGGTAGTGGAGAATATTTATCGGCATATTGGCGAGGGCTTGCGTCCATTGCAGGCGGCACTGGTGGGTGCTCGCGAAATAGCAAAACCAGTAATAGCGACGACCATTGTTATATCTGTGGTTTTCGCACCGATTGGACTACTGGGCGGGCTTACCGGCGTACTATTTAAGGAGTTTGCCTTCACGTTGGTCGGCACCATCATCATCTCGACTATCATCGCGCTTAGCCTGTCACCGATGATGTGTTCCAAAATTCTTAAGCCAACCGTGGCAAACAATGCTTACGCTCGATTTATAGGCGCTTTTTTCGAGAGACTGCAGAAACGTTACGAGAATTTCCTCGTGAATTCCTTAAAAACACGCTCGGCTACGGTAGTTTTCGTGGTCGCGATCCTGGTAATGCTGATTGGCATGTTCCAGTTTATCCAGAACGAACTCGCGCCCGAGGAAGACCAGGGTGTCATTTTCACCTTCTCGAAAGCACCCGACCATACCAGCCTCGATTACCTGAACAAATACACCTTGCCCTATATCGATATTTTTCGTCAGTTTGAAGACGAATACCAGTCATCCTTCATGGCGAACGGATTTGGCGGCCCAACGGTTTCATTTTCAGGCATGTTGCTCAAACCCTGGGAAGAGAGATCCCTGTCCTCAGGGGAAATGATCCCGATTATTCAAAAACAACTCGACCAGCAGCCGGGATTGCAGAGTTTTGCCTTTAATCCGCCCTCACTGCCCGGTGCCAGCGGAAATACACCGGTAGAGTTTATTTTGAAAACCCAGGAAAGCTATGATCGTCTCTACGGAGTAGTCCAGCAAATTCTCGCGCGGGCGCGGGAATCCGGTCAGTTTTACTTTATCAAGAGCGATTTCAATTTCAGCAAACCCGAAATTAAAATAACCGTAAATCGAGAACGCGCCGAGGCGATTGGCGTTTCGATGCGCGATATCGGCCAGACCCTTGGCGCCATCCTGGCCGAGGGTTATATCAGCCGATTTAGCCTGGCTGGACGCAGCTATAAGATCATCCCGCAGGCGCGCCAGGACAAACGCCAGAATGCCGATATAATCAGTCAGTATTATGTCTATTCCGACCGCGGTGATCAGATTAGTCTGTCGGACCTGGTCGACATTAAAT